>CAZRHU010000008.1:0-1577 GCA_964600085.1 uncultured Candidatus Saccharibacteria bacterium | reverse complement strand
CATTAAAACATGAAAACATTAAAACATTAAAGCATTAAAACATGAAAACATAAAAACATTAAAACATCACTAACGTTGACTTTTTTCTAGAGCTTTTATTTCTGTCCACAACATAGCTCCGATTTCTTCTGCAAGATTAATACCATAATCGTAGCTTTTTTTACTAATAAATTTTTCTTTAAGAGAGAAGTGTAGCTCTTCTAATTTGTGAAACGACTCCATAGATTTCTTTTTCTGGGAATGTTCTGGTTACCTTGTATACAAAATGAACATAATTATCCATTTTTAATTTAAGCTTATCTTTAAAACTCTCTTTCATCTTTTTAATAATTTTGTGTTTTAATGTTCTTGTGTTCTCGTGTTTTAATGAATAGCTCGCCCCCATAACTTATTTGTTGCTTTATTTATTAAAATATCAGCTATTTTTTGCGCAGCTTTTGGTTTGGCAAAACTTTCTGCTTGTCTAGACATATAAATCTGGTTTTTCTTATTTTTTATTATTGAATCTATTGAAAAGACAAAGACCTGTTCGTTTATATCTTCTTCTTCTAGGACTATTGTTGCTCCCGATTCTTCATAAGCTTTAGCGTTCTCCCACTGGTGGTTACCAGCAGAGTTTTTTAAGGGTATTAAAATAGACGGTCTGGCGTAGAGAGCGGTTTCAAATATGCTTCCCGCTCCGGCTCTAGAAACAACCAAGTCCGCTAAAGTATAGCCGGCAACCAGTTCTTCTTCGCTTAAAAACTCTTTTACAACGACATTTTTGTTATTTTTTATACCTCTTAATATATCGGTTTTGTCTTTGCCGGTACTGATTATTAAAGCGTAGTTCTTAGATAATTTCTCAGAACTTTTATCTACTAATTTATTCAAAGAAACTGCTCCTTGTGATCCCCCGATGATTAGTATTGTTTTTTTACGGGTGTTTAAATCTATAATTCTTCTTGCTTTATTGAGAGCCATCTTTTTTTCTGATAATGGCCTAAGTCTCACAGGATTGCCCGTTAAAAGAGTATTGCTATTCGGTAAATATTTTCTTGTCTTTTCAAAAGATATACATACTTGATCAGCGAATCGGGCTAAAAATTTATTAGCTAATCCGGGAACGACGTCTGATTCGTGTAACACTATCGGAATATTTAAGAGCTGGGCAACCAGAACGGGGGCTATGCTTCCGTATCCTCCTTTTCCCAGGACGATGTCCGGTCTCCACTTCCTTATAAAAAACCAACTCTGGAAAAGAGCAAGAGGTATTTTAAAAAATTCCCATATAGTCTTTAGGGAGAAGTAACGGCGAAGCTTACCTGCTCTTATTATTTTTTTAATTTTAACTTCTTCTTCGGCCAAGGAGTCCAGGGGGTATTCTTCCGGACCCACAAAGAAAACCTCACTCTCTGTTTTTTGTAATTCTCTAGCAACAGCAACAAGAGGAAAAACGTGTCCCCCGGTTCCCCCCCCGGTTAACAATATACGTGGCTTTCGCATCTTGTTATTATAACTCACAAAAATAGATATAGTAATCTTGACACCAATATAAATATATGCTAAAAGTTGTAACTAGCATTAAAGATAAACTC
>CAZRHU010000007.1:0-25127 GCA_964600085.1 uncultured Candidatus Saccharibacteria bacterium | reverse complement strand
ATTCAGCTTTAAATAATAGACATAGTACATAATTATTAGATTCGCCCGGTCATCCAGTCATTCGACCGGACAGGTCCGACCCGACATGGATTTAGCACTTTGTAACAAGACCCCTGCCCGGTTGGATAACCGGGCCCGAAGGCGAATGCCAGCTTCGGGTCATCCAGTCATTCGACCGGACAGGTCCGACCCGACATGGATTTAGCACTTTGTAACAAGACCCCTGCCCAGTCGGATGACTGGGGCTTCGGTATCCCAGCATAGTTTATAATTTATATTTATTTATCAAATTACGCAACTGTTGTTTTAGAAAAAGACCCTGCCTCTAAATCAACTTCTACGTTGACTCGCTTCCGTCTTCTGTTTCTTTTTCTACAAAACTGGAGCCAGCGACCGGGATTGAACCGGTGACCTCATCCTTACCATGGATGCGCTCTACCGACTGAGCTACGCTGGCATGATTTTAAAAGAATATCAAACGCTCCGCCAGTCTTTAATTCTAACCAAATAACTATTTTCTAGTATCATCTCTGGACTGTATTTTTTCAAGTAAAGAACTTGCTAAATTATCTGTTTTAAGAGATATAACCTTCAGCCTTCTAATGGCCTTAGTTATTAAAGCTTTTGTTATAAGTTTCTGTTTCTTGGCTAAAAATGAGAATAAAACCCGCCAGAGAGACTTGCCTCTAGATAAATATTCTACTTCATACTCAGGAGCATTAGCTGTCCTAGGAATATTTTTAAAGATAATCCAAGCTATGACCCCGAAACTAGCCAAGATTGCTAAAAGAGTTATTGCCTGAAAAACCATCTTTAAAGCTCAAAGTGAGTAAATTCACCGAGTTGAATATTTTCACCTAAAACACTAATCGTCTCTTCTATAAGATCTTTAATAGTTTTACTCTCGTCTTTTATGAATTCAGAAGACAGTAATTCTTCTCTGTCTTTTGGAGAAACAACAACGATTTGCATGGCTATCTCATGAGCAAGTCTTTTAAAGACATCGTTACGAGCAACAAAGTCAGTCTCGCAGAAAAGCTCTACCATGGCTCCTTTCTTATTATCAGTATGAATATAAGAATCAATCACTCCAGACTTGGTTTCGCGTGAAGACTTCTTCTCGGCAACTTTTGAGCCTCGAGAAGATAAAATTTCTCTAGCTTTTGAAAAATCACCGCCGGCCTCTTCGAGAGCTTTCTTACATTCCATTATAGAAACATTGGTCTCCTCTCTTAATTTTTTTACATCTTCCGTGTTTGCCATTAGTTTAAGCGGTTTAATTTTTAATTACTTTGTTTTGTCTTCTTTCTCTTTCTTCTCCTTTGTTTCTTTTTTAGTTTCTTCTTCAGAAGAAGAAACTTTTACATCCTTTAACTCTTCTTTCACGGCATTGTAAATCAATTTAAGAGAAGCGGTTGCTCCGTCATTAGCTGGAATAGGCCAGTCAATCAGGGTTGGATCCGCGTCTGTATCAACAATAGCCACTACCGGAATTCCTGCTTTTTTAGCCTCTAAGACAGCCGTCATCTCTTTCTGAACATCAGACACAAATATAGCTTGAGGAAGTTTCTTTAAATCTTTTATACCACCTAATTCTCTCTGCATCTTCTTTAACTCTCTTTCGAGATGGAGCTTTTCTTTTTTAGTATACTTATCAAACTCTCCCTTATTTTTATCTTCTTCTAGCTTTTTAAAGTGCTCAATCCTCTTTTTTAGAACTTTAAAATTGGTAAAGAGGCCCCCAATCCACCTACCCGTCATATAGGGCATTTTTATAGATTCAGCAGTATTCTTTACTATCTCATAGCTCTGAACCTTAACCCCGGTAAATAAAACAACCCCGCCAGAGCTAATGACTTCTTTTAGGAAGGTTATAGCTTTTTCTAATCTATCAATAGCTTTAGGAGCATCAATGATATGAAAGTTGTTACGAACACCAAAAACAAATGGAGTCATTTTAGGATTCCACCTAGATTTCTTGTGCCCAATATGAGCACCCGCTTCTATAAATTCTTTTGGTGTAGGAATGCTTGACATCTTTACACTAACAAAAACTGAGACCTTTACAGGTCAAACAGTGCGAGTATATTGTATCTGATATTTAGTTTTAAAACAAGGGTTTGGTTGAAAAAAATAAAATTTATGCTACAATAATCGACGTTGGATTTGAATTAAAATTTACAAGGTTTAATCTAATAAACAACCAAAAAGGTTGATAAATAAAATATGAAAAAAGATATACACCCGAATTATCATCAAGACGCTACCGTTAAGTGTGCTTGTGGTAACACCTTCAAGACCGGCTCAACCCAAAAGAAAATAGATACAGAAATTTGCAGTAGCTGTCACCCCTTTTACACAGGAAAGGGTAAACTAGTTGATACTGCCGGAAGAATTGAGAAATTTGAGGCCAGATTAAAAAAGCAAAAAGGTCTAAAGAAGCCAGTCAAGAAAAAGAGAAGTAAAGAACAGTCAAAAAATACCAAAGTTTTAACTCCTAAGAAGTGATGGGGAAAGATTCAGTAATAGTAGAAATCAGAGCCGGAACGGGCGGAGACGAAGCCGCCCTTTTTGTTGCTGATCTTTTTAATATGTACTCGTCTTTTGCAAAAAGTAAAGATTGGAAAGTCCGACTTTTTAATGTTAGCGCCACCGACTTGGGCGGTTTTAAACAGATAGTCTTTATGTTAAAAGGCGACAACGCCTACAACTTAATGAAGAACGAAGGCGGAGTTCACAGAGTTCAGAGAGTGCCTAGCACCGAAAAGGGTGGCCGTATTCACACGTCCACTGTTACGATTGCTATTTTAAAGAAAGTTGATAAAAAAGAAGTAGAGATAAATCCAAAAGATATAAAAATTGAAACTTATAAGGCGTCGGGCCCCGGTGGTCAGTACGTAAACAAAAGAGAAACAGCCGTAAGAATCACTCACCTGCCGACTAAAGCTGTAGCCGAGAGTCAGAGCGAGAGGAGCCAAGGAGCAAACAAAGAAAACGCTCTTGAGGTATTAAGAGCTAAAGTAGCTGAGCACGTTAAAGAAGAGAAAGATAAAAAGAGACAGGCAGATCGACAATCACAAATAGGTTCTGGAAAAAGAGCGGAAAAGATAAGAACTTATAACTTTCCTCAAAATCGCCTAACTGACCACCGCATCAAAAAGAGTTGGCATAATCTAGAGAATATAATGAAAGGAAATCTTGACCAGGTCTTTAAAAAAATAAAGAAGTTTCAGATTTAAAAAACCGACTCTTTACTTTCTATAACAAAGAGTCGGTTTTTTAGATTTATAGATTTTGTTGGATTAAATCAGCAACTCTTAAAACTTCTCTTGAGTACCATCGACAAGTAACAGAGTTACAGGTTTTACTACCTCCAATATAAGCTCTCGCAGCTCCATTCTCACCAGCATAAGTTTTAGAAGTGGCTCCGGCATCAGCCAGGTATAGAGCGGAAGCAGTAAAAGCATCCTCTACTGTCCACGGATTAGGAGGATTATGACCAGTTAGAGACGCTACTCTATCTTTAAACAAGAGCCAGGTTGAAGGTATGAACTGAGCTGGCCCCATAGCTCCTCCGCAACCATAACTCGGCTCTGCGGACACAGGCATCTTATCAGGATCTAATCCTAATTCGCTAGTTATCTTTAAAAAGGCGCTCTCTTCCGTTCTGGCTCTTTTTAAAAAATAATCTTTTCTATGAGGATAGTAGATTGTAGCAAGGCGCTCATAACACCCAACCATATCATCTCGCCAATTTCCACTACCCAAATTTGAGCCAGCAGTAATAACACCTTCGGCAAAACGTCTTCCTGTTTCTACTTCTAATAAACCTAAGAGAAAAGCTGTTCTTATGCCGGCGCGATCAGCGGCTAACTCTGCGTACTTAACGGCCTCTTCCGCGGTGATGCCAGTTTGTTCTAAGTAAAATATCTGACTTCTTATAGCGGCTATATCCCTCTTCTTATCGCTTATTAAATTTTGATAGTTTGACTCTTCTCCCTTTGTAACAGTTAAGAGCTGGTTTTTTTCTTCTTTTTTCACAGAGAGACTTTGTTTTTGAGTTTTAGCAAGATACATTAAATTCACATACTCTTCTCTCTTCTGGGCCAATTCTTCTCTCTCGTTTTGAAGCCGAGACTTTAGAACCCTCAACTCTTCTAAAGATACTTGGGCGTTTTCTTGCAAACCTTCTAACACATCAACTTCTTTAAAAAATTGGGACAGGTCTTTAGAGAGCATTATTTCCACCAGAGAACGATCTTTATATTTATGAAACGTTCTTAAATACTCCGCCAAAGAAGCGTGTTGTTGCTCTATAGAGTCCTGAGTTTTATCTATATTAACCTCTTTATCAAAAATTTGATTCTCGGCCCTAGAAATAGATAGATTTAAACCCCTTATAGAGAGCTCGGTCCTCTTTATCTCTGTATTTAAAGAAAATATAGCATTCTCCAGAGTTCTTGAGTGCGCTTTAACTTCTGCCAACTCTTGGTCTAGAATAGATATCTCTGACTCTATTTCTCTTATCTGCGACTCTAAAACCGCTCTCTTGTCTTCACTACTAGCTCTAGGAATACCGATAGAAAAAAAGAGAATAAAAAAAACTCCAAGCAAAACGACAAGCAGAAGTGGCCTGCCCTCCTTGAAGCTCTTTAAAGTAAGTGCCCTTTTAGTAAACTTAAGCACAAAATTTACAGATTATATTTTTAAAACCGCTTAGTCTTTACCCTTATCGGTTTCTTCTTTCTCTTCTGATTCTCCTTCTTTTTCTTCTTCCACGGTTTCATCGGATTCTTCTTCCTCGCCTTCCTCTTCAACGCCCTCAACTTGAGTAACGTCTTCAGTAACCTCTTCTTCTAATTCAGCTAGTTCTTCTTCGCTTCTAGGAGGAACTACTAAAGCAATAACCTCTTCTTCGTCAGTAATTACCTCAACGCCTTCGCCTACAGAAATATCTTTTACCTTAATTAAGTCATCAAAATTCTTTAATTTTGATATATCTACCTTCACATCTTGAGGAATTTTATTGGGTAGAGACTCCACCTCTATAAAATTTAGTTGTTTAACCAGAGTTCCTTCCAGCTCTTTAACAGCTGGCGAAACTCCCTCAAAGATAATAGGAGCTTCTGTTTTAATTTTCTCGTCTAAACGAACCTGATAAAAATCAACGTGTAGAGGGGTCTCTTTCACGGGGTCAAGATCAACGCTTTGAATTAAAACAGTGTGCAACTTATCCTCTTTTATATCTAAATCTATTAACGTGTTTTCTCCCGCTTCTTTGAAGGCATCTAAAAATTCATCAAGATTTATACTGACCATTATATTGTCTATTTTTTTTCCATAAACAATACCCGGCACAAAGCCATTTTTTCTTAGGCCTTTTACCTTTTTACCTTTTTCAGTTCTTTTTTCTGCTTTTAATTTCTGATTCATCTTTTTTTTCTAAAAAAGTATGTAGATCTAAAACATCGTCTGAAGTTATCTTGCTTGAATTCTTCAACATCTCAAAATCTGATTTCTTTAAGTCTGTTGGCACTCCAACAGTTGTTACTAGGCCCTTAAGACCAGATTGAAGAGTTAGGAGAACAGAGCTTTGACACTTCACACAATCAATATGAAGCACTATAGCTTCATCTTTTTTACTTATAACAGAGGTCTTGCCTTGCTGATAAGTGGCGGAACAGATCGGACAGTTGCCTAAAAAATTTAAATCTAACTTGTTCATAAAATAATACTCAACGGATAAAAACTATAACAAAAACAAAATTAAAAATCAACTCTTAAAACTTATCTCTACTGCCGAATACCTCTAACTTTTCCCTTATAATACTTTTCATTTTTTCTATTGGCAGACCAAGTATTCTATAAGGAGCATACTCTTCTGGCTGATTTTCTAAAGATTCTTCTAAACCTTTTTTCCAAGCTCTTCTAATTTCTGTTGACACATGAACATTACCAAACCCAAGCTCAATAGCCTTCTTCATATCTTCATCGCTAATACCTGATCCGCCGTGTAAAACAAGAGTTATTTCTTGAGGAATTTTATCGCGAAGCTCCTTGATTAAATCGAAATCTATCTCTGGCTTATTAGCGCTAATACCGTGTAGATTGCCGACAGCAGGAGCTAGTCGATCTACATCGGTTTCTTTAACAAATTTCAAAGCGTCTTCTACTTTTGTTAAACTCTCTGGATCTATTTCAATTTCTTCTCTATAAACCCTTGAAGAGTCTGTTGGCAGGTAGCCAACTTCTCCCTCTATTGATATACCTCTCTTTTTATCCTTCGCATACTCCACCACTTCTCTCGTCTCTTTTATGTTTTCGTCTATAGATTTCTTAGATAAATCTATATGAACGCTATCGTAACCAAGGTTGATCAACTCTTTAGCTTTTTCAACGCTTTTAGTGTGGTCAGCGTTTAAGAATATTGGAAGACCATCTTCTTTATAGGACCTTACTAATGCCAAAGCTTGATCTGCCCCCATAAAATCAGATTCTCCTTCTGACGTTCCCACCATAACCGGAGAATGTGATTCTAAACACACCTCTACAATCGCTTTCAATTGTTCGTCAGTTGTAAAATTAAAGTGAGGAACTGCCCAGTGTTCCCTAGTTGCCTGTAATAAGTATTTTTGTAAAGACTTCATAATTTCTAATTTCTATTTTCTAATTGTATTACTCCTTTGTGAAAGTTTTTTATTAACAGCTCTTCTAAACTCTCCTCACCCATATACCTTACAAAAAGTTCGTTCCAGACAGCTTCTCTTTGGTGGTAATTCATCTTTTCTTCTCTTCCCTCTGAATTATAAACAAAAGTCATGGCGTTGTCCTCTAGATCAAAACTAATCAATTCTTCTCCCCCGTTTGATTTAAAAGAACCAGCTACCCAATCTAAATCCTTCCAAAATTTAAGACTCTCTGAATTATTGGGATTTAAATAAATAATTTCTTCTTCTCCTTTACGCCAGTGCAGAGATTCCGGATTAACACGAGGTAGCCCTAAACGAAGATCTAAAGGGTTTTCTTTCCAAAGATAACGTTGAATAATGAGCCACTCGCCCTCTTCTACACTGTTTTTTTCCGGTATATCCCCCCTTAAAAAAGATTTTAATTTAAGATTAAAGTCTTCTTCATCGCAATGAAGCTTAAATAGTTGGCTATAGAAAATTATCTCGTGAAAATAGTGAAAGAATAAAGCAAAATCTCTTAGCAGAGCTCCCGACTTACTCTGATTTACTGGATTTAAAAAGACAACTCCAAATTCTTTTAAGTGGCTTACGTTGTGGTGTTTTTTGGCTGAAAAATCTTGACCTGCTCTTCGCCACTTCTCGTCAAGTATCTTTAACTCCACAGGTCTCTCTTCAAAATCATGGCTAGAAAAATTAGAGTAGGCCTCTTTAAAAGTTTCATGCATCCACTCGTTACTCTCAATAAAACGCAGAGAGCTAAAAACTTCTACCAAATCTTCTCTACTCAACATCTCTTTAACACTACTGTAACCTAAATAATTTAGAACCTTTATCGGAGGTCTCTTTGTTAAAATCTCACTAATTTTTTCTTTTTTTATGAAAAAACCCTTCTTCTTCATAACATTCTCAGCAACAACACGTATCTTTTCTTCATTCATATCTTCTCTCGTAGTGCCTATAAGCTGGTAAATTTCTTCCTCACTGTCTTCTATCTTCTGAAGCAACCCTTTAGTAACATCTTCGGCTGACGAATTTAAGTCTAGATTCAATATTTTTAGTTTTTCTTCTATAAGATTATTAAGATCACCTTCCATTTCTTTAACGATATTTTTTTTACCACTAATTTCACTCATTACTTTATCTAGCTCAAAAAGAGCTTCTTCTTTTATACCCAAAGCTTCGTAGAGTTTAATCATTTTACATCTTCTATTTTTACTTCTAAATTAGACCAACGCTCGTCTTCTAAATCTTCTTCTTTGATTATGCCTTCTTTTGCCCCAACTTTTTCTATAACAGACGTAGCGTTAGCCGAACCTCTCTTAATAGCTTTAACCATAACCTCTTTTGAAATTTTACTTATATCTTCAACATCTTTAAGACTGGTTATGAAACCGGAGCCAAAAGCGTCACCAGCCCCGGTGTGATCAACAGAAACCCTCTCTTTTATTATTCCAGCTCTGTATATAGCGCTTCCATCAGAAACAACAACTCCTTCTGACCCCTTAGTCATCACAACCAATCTTTTAGCGTACTGGTCTAACTTTTTAAATATTTCTTTATCTTTTTTAAAGTCAATATCTGTTAGTTTTGAGGCCTCTTCTTTATTCAATATTAAAACATCCACTCGGTTTAAAATTTCTCTCAAGGCTTCTACACCCTTCTCTAGGTGAATAGAAGAAGGGTTCCAGGCAACATATTTTGAAATTTTCTTATTTAAGGATTCAGTAATAATATCTTCCGGAATAGAACCGCTAACAAAGACCCAGGAAGAACTTAATCTGTCCCAATCAATTTCTTCTTTTTTAAAATTACTAGAAGCTCCTCTAAAGACGAGTATTGTTCTCTCGCCCCCTTCTCCTAATAAAAGAACCGAGTAGGCTGTCTTCTCTTTAGGATCCTCTACAGCAAAAGAAACATCCACCCCCTCTCTTCTTAGCGTCTCTAAAACCTCCCTGCCACTAATATCATCTCCGATTTTAAAGATAGAGGTGGTCTTAAAGCCCTGCCTGGCAAAAGTTACAGCAGTATTAGTAGCTCCTCCACCGGTTCTAAAAAACATATCCTCTACATTAATTTTAGACCCGCAAGGAAAGCATAAACCCTTACCCGTCTCAAACCTTTCATCTTCTAAAATTTTAAATTTAGACGTCTTTACAAAAGCATCTCTTGTTGCTGTTCCAATTGTTATAAAATCAAACATTTATTATTTTCTACTTATTACTTTCTTTACTGCCTTTTTTATGGATTCGACGCCTAAGCCATACTTATTTATTAACTCTTCTGGTTCTCCCGACTCTCCAAAAGAATCTTTAACACCAATAAACTCTATCGGTGTTGGGTTTTCTTTGGCTAGTAATTCAGATATAGCCCCTCCCAAACCGCCACTAACCTGATGTTCTTCTATACTAACTACCGCTCCCGTCTTCCGAACATACTCTAAGATCGTCTCTTCATCTAAGGGCTTTATCGTGTGAGAATTTATAACAGCTACAGACACCCCTTCTTCTTCTAATTCTAAAGCGCTCTTTAGACCGTTGTATAAGAGCGGGCCACAACCAATAATAACGGTATCCTTTCCATCCTTGAAGACCTCTGCTCTACCTATTTCAAAAGGGGTATTAAAAGTAGTGAAGACAGGAGTTTTATTTCTCGCAAATCGCAGATAAACCGGTCCGTTGTAGCGACTAGATTTTAGAGTAGCTTTTTTGGTTTCCTCTGCATCGCAAGAAGCCACGACCGTCATACTGGGCTGAACCCTCATTAAACTAATGTCTTCTAGAGATTGATGGGTGGCTCCATCTGGTCCAACAGAAATACCGGCGTGAGCGCCCGCTATTTTAACATTAGCGTTATTATAAGAAATTGTTGTTCTAATCTGCTCGTTGTTCCGACCGGGACTAAAGACGGCGTAAGACGAGATAAAAGGTATCTTCCCCTCGCTTGCCATACCCGAAGCTAAAGAAGCCATATTCTGTTCCGCGACACCAACCTCAATAAATCTTTCGGGGAACTTTTCTTTGAATAAGTGAGAGCGGGTAGATTTGGTTAAATCAGCAGATAAAACAACCACATTTTCGTTTTCTTCCCCAGCCAAAACCAAGCCCTCACCATAACCATCGCGAGTTGCTACCTTTTTTAAGTCGTTACTTTCTTTTAAATTTTTCACCAAATAAGAGTTTGGATTCATATAAAGTTATTAATTTATACGTCTTCTGCTTGTTTTTTTAATTCTTCTATCGCCCGATCTGCCTCTTCTTTAGACGGCGCTTTCCCGTGCCACTCAAACTTATCTTCCATAAAACTAACTCCTTTCCCCGGAGTAGTGTTAGCCATTATCAAGACGGGCTTCTCTTGTATAGCTTTTGCTTCTTCGCAACTGTTTATAAAATCTTCTATATTGTGTCCATCAACCTCTAAAACATGCCAATTAAAGCTCTGGTATTTTTCTTTTAATGGTTCTAGAGGCATAACATCTTCTGTAAAGCCGTCTATCTGAATGTTATTTCTATCAATAACGGCTGTTAAGTTAGAAAGTTTATTCTTGCCGATAAACATAACTGCCTCCCAGGTCTGACCACACTCCTGTTCTCCATCTGACATCAAGCAATAAACACGCCATGATTTTTTATTTATCTTACCCGCCAGCGCTTTACCGGCGGCTTGGGATAGTCCAGAGCCAAGAGGTCCTGAAGAAATCTCTATCCCCGGAAGAGATTTTTTATGGGGATGACCCTGTAATCTGGTGCCAAGCTTGCGAAGCGTCTTTAATTCTGAACGAGGAAAATAACCGGCGTTAGCCATCGTCGCATACTGAACAGGACAAATGTGTCCATTAGATAAGACTAGCCTATCTCTCTCTTCCCACTCCGGTTTTTCAGAATCGTGATTTAAAATATGAAAATAAAAAGCAGTAAATATATCCGCCATTCCTAAAGAGCCGGCAGGATGTCCAGACCCCGCCTCTTCCAACATCTCTATAATATCTTGGCGAATCTGATTTGCCTTAAGATTAAGTTGTTTTTTCTTATCTTCGCTCAACATAAATATTTATCTATTTCACTCTCAAATACCTTTTTGGCTTGAACAGGATTTAGGGCAGAAAAAATATATGACCCCGAAAAAAGATAATTAGCACCCGCTTCAACAACTTCTTTTACTAAATCGGGACCCAGACCCCCATCAACACCAATTTTTATATTTATATTTTCCACACGTAAGTGATTTATTTTTTTTAAAACCGAATCGTTGAATTCTTGTCCTGAAAAACCCGGCTTCACACTCAAAAACAGTATCATATCAACCAAATAAGATAGTTCTAATACTTCTTCTACAGGAGTTTCCAGATTAAGGGCAACTGCAACTTCTTTGCCTGATTGGCGAATTTTTTGAATAAAAAGTTTAATATCTTCAATAGAAGAAAAGCTCTCAAAGTGAAAAGTGATTCTTGAAACCGGACTCTCTAACCACTCTTGAATATCTTTCCATGGCTTCTCTATCATTAGATGCACATCTACTTTAGAAGATATGCCTGTCTTTTTTAATTCTTGAGGATTATTCCATGTTAGTGTCGGAGTAAAAATCCCATCAGAAATATCAATCTGAATCCAAGAAAAAATATTTTCAACTTTTTTTATTTTTTCTTCTATCTCAGACCAGTCCTTTTCCAATATCGCTGGAATAACTTTTATATCTGTCTGAAGAATCATTTTGCTTTATTTATTCTTCTTTGATGACGATCTTTTTTACTAAAAGACGTTTCTAGCCATTTCTCTATCTTTTCTAAAATATTTTCTCCAACGAAACCAGCCCCTATAGATAATATATTAGCATTATTGTGTTCTCTCGAAAGAGTTATTATCTCAGCCGGACCCCCGTAGTAAACAACAGCCCTTGCCTCGGAAAAACGATTAGCAGCAATGGCCTCACCTTGGCCTGAGTAACCAAAAATTATTCCGCGACTATTTTCTGGATCTTTAGCCACTTCTCTTGCTACAGGAATAACAAAATCAGGGTAATCATCATCAGGATCTAAAACTTTGTTACCTTTGTCTTCAACCTTGTGTCCTCTCTCTAATAAAAAACTCTTAACCTCTTCTTTGAGCTCAAAACCCCTGTGATCAGATCCTAAGTAAATAATCATTGTTTAGAAAATGCCAATTATCTTTTAAATATATTTTTTATACTCTGAGATGTGCTTCATAAGAGTGTTGGCGTAGCCCCACTCGTTATCATACCAAGAAAGAACTTTTACTAAATTACCACCCACAACTTTAGTCATGGCCAAATCTGCAATCGAAGCATGATCGTTACCTATAATATCGGAGGAGACGAGGGGTTCGTCTGATGTAGTAAATATCCCCTGCCACCTACCCTCTCTAGAAGCTTCTCTTAAGATACTGTTAATTTCCTCAGCGTTGGTCTCTTTCTTGGTAACAAAAGTTAGATCAATATAAGAACCAACTACCACCGGAACTCGGACTGACATTCCATCAAAGAAAGGTATGTCGGGCACGGCTTTAGCTACGGCCTTCGCAGCCCCCGTTGTTGAAGGAACAATATTTAGAGCTGCCGCTCTCCCTCTGCGCCAATCTTTTTTTGACGGTCCATCAACCAGTCCTTGTGAAGAAGTATAACCATGTATTGTGTTTAGTAGAGCTTTTTCAATACCAATTTTTTCATTTATAATAGCCGTAACCGGACTAGCTGCGTTTGTGGTACAAGAAGAGTTAGAGCTAACTTTACAGTTAGCCAGCTTATCATTATTAATACCCATCAATACAATATCACCTCCTATGCTAGAAATCGGCTCTCCCTTAGGGTTGGCAGTAATAACAACTCTCTTAGCTCCTGCTTCTACGTGCTTAGAGGCATCCTTAACGTTTGTGAAGACGCCCGTGGACTCCACCACTATATCAATATCTAAATCTTTCCAAGGAAGCTTAGATGGGTCTGGTTCAGATAGAAATTTAATCTTATTATCGTCAACAATAATATCACTTCCATCAATCTCAACCTTTTTATTAAAAGTCCCGTAAGCCGTATCGCGCTTTAAAAGATAAGCCAAGTTTTCTACATCTCCCAAGTCATTAATAGCGACCACTTCTAAATCACTATTAAGAACCCTTCGAAAAAAAGCTCTCCCTATACGACCAAAACCATTTATTGCAATTTTCATAGTTTAATGTTTATTTTATGAGCACTGATTGTCAGTAGCTCCACCAATACTAATACGTTTTACTCTTTTAACTCTTTCTTATTAGTTAATCTTAATGACCTGAATATTTTATTAGGAAGATTAAGATTAATCAGGAGGTTAGAATTATATTATATCTAATTAACCAATCTCATTTTCTAATCTATTTTTTACCTCAACAGCAAGAACGGCAGTATCCTCGTCATCGGTAATAAGACCATCTCTCATAAACTCATCTATAACCTCATCGACGACTTCCGTAATAAGATCGCGAGAAAACTCCCCTTGTGTTTGAATTTTATTTTTTGAAGCTTGAACTAATTTTGTTATTAGATTGTGGCCCATATATTTGATTTTTTAGTTAATTAGTTAGCTTATTTAAGTAATCTACTGCTGATAGGGTAGCTGTTACCCCCTGCCCGGCGGCAATAGCAAGTTGCTTGTAAGGAATATCCGTAACATCACCGGCTGCAAAGAGACCTTCTATATTAGTCCTGCACGATTTATCAACCCTTACTTCACCGTATTCATTAAGCTTTAAATCACCGGGGACAAATTCATTATTAGGAACCATTCCTATGTGAACAAATACACCTTCAAGGTCTAAAGATTTAACAGCGCTCGTTTCTTCGTCTTTATACTCTAGACCGGAGACGAAGTTATCACCCTTTATCTTCTGAGTTAAAGCATTATAGACTACCTCTACGTTTTTATCCGCTAAAGGACCTGTTACCTTTTCTATCATAACTTTATCTCCTTTAAACTCGGGGTTTTTGTTTATTAAATAAACTTTTTTAGCTATCTCGGACATCATAATAGCAGATTCTAGGGCTGAATTCCCTCCGCCAATAGTGGCGATAATTTTATCTTTAAAGAGAGGGCCGTCACAAACAGTGCAATACGACAAACCTTTGGCGCGTAACTCTTGCTCACCGGGTATATCTAGCTCGCGGGGGTGAACGCCGGTAGCAATAATAACCGTCTGGGCCTTTTCTCTTATTTTTTCATCGCCCCTCTCCCCCTCTATAACAAAAACTCCGTTATTTTTTATAATTTTTGTTATTCGGACCCCTTCTTCCACCTCTATACTATTGGCCTTTGCTTGTTCTCTGAATTTTTCTGTTAACTCTATGCCGGTAGTATGAACCACTCCCGGCCAGTTCTCTACTTCGCCACATAAGGCCATCTCTCCACCAAAATCATAGCTTATAACTTGAAAGTTTAATCTACGCCTAGAAGCATAAACAGCACCCGAAAGACCAGCTGCTGAAGCGCCAATTATAATTAAATCTTTCATATTGTTGTTAGCTTTATTAGCTTCATTAACTGATTGTATTATAACAAATAAGCCCCGTCTGAGCGAGACGGGGCTTATTAGAATTATCGTTTTTAAGACTTACTTTAAATATCTATCTATAACACTCTTAAAAACTTCGTAGGGTTGAGCACCAACCACCTTATCGCCGTTTATAAATAAAGTTGGAGTTCCTTGAACACCTAGCTCTCGACCGTCTTCTATGTCTTTTTCTATATCTTCTAAGTGCTCACGAGAATCAAAACAAGATAAAAACTCTTCTTGATTAAGATTTAAATCTTCGGCAATAGAAGCAAAGTTCTCTCTATTGTAATCTAACTGATTCTCGCCGAATCTGTTTATAAACAGAGAGTCGTGATATTCCCAAAACTTACCTTGATCATCAGCACACCTCGCAGCCAAAGCGGCGTTAACTGATTTCTCCCCCTCAAAAGCAAAGTCTCGCCAGTAGATTTTTAACTTTCCATCTTTTACCAACTCTTCACGAAGACGGCTTTCTGTTTCAAATAAAAATTTGGCACAGAAAGGACACTGGTAGTCGCTAAATTCTACCATCGTCACCGGGGCATCTTCGTCGCCGAGCAGAGGCAAACTACCTAAAGAAATCTCAGAATTATCGTTGGGATCTGGTTGTGGAACATCTCCACCCTGGGACCAAATAGCTAAGACTATGAGAACAATAGCAATAATTATTGCTAGAGGAATCAAGTAAATACTTATGTTTGATTTTTCCATTTTAGTATTATAGCAAATAAATTCTCTTATTCAACCTCTTCTGCTTAAATAAGTGTATAGAAAAAGATAGAGACATCAACTTAAAATATTAAAAACAAGCTCAAACTTTTCTGATTCAAGCTCTTTAACTGATTTTTTTATATAATTATTAGGATTAACTTGAGACTTTCTAATCATATCTTTTATTTTAACTCTAAAAAAAAGGCCGCACAAGGCGGCCTTTTATCTAGAGATATTTCTCAACTTCCCTTTTCATTCTTGGAAAAAAAGTTTTCATAACTCTACATAAAACATATTTCCCGCTACTATTTCTAAGCAATGGGCAACCATTATTACAAATAGAGAGCCATTCACATCCCAACAAAACACCCATACGCATTAAAGAGCAGGTAATTGCACTCAGGAAGGCGGAGAGACTTTTTAGAATTCTTCTATTTTTTGTTATCAAGTACAAATGCTACACTATAATTACTATGAAGTTTAACTTTCTTATCAGCAAAAATGCAAACTTTTACTTCTTTGTTCAGAATCTTTCTGAGTGGCATTTTAGTGCAAGAAAGGAATATAACAAAGTTTGGAAAGAAGAGTTGGGAATATTTTCTGAAAAAGAAAAGAGGTTGTTACACCAGTTTGCAAAAATACATAAAAAATACTCTTTTGGGAAGAGGTGCTTAGGACAATACTTTTTTGGAGAAAATCCGTGGGAAAAAGCCGAAGAAAAAATTTCTTCAAAACATTTTAATAAAATAAAAGAAACCTTCGACATCTTAAGGAAAAAATTTGAAACAGTGTATAAAAAAGACAAAGTAAAACTAGATAAATGGAGAAAGAAATTAGTAAAAGAGGTAGAAAAAAAAGAAACCGAAGAAATATTAGAGATTTTAAGTACACTTTATAACATTAACCCGACAGAAGATGTTCTAGATGTTTATTTATTGCTTTCTGCAGGAGAAAAAGTTGGCGGGGGAGCAAATTTAGAAAAAAAGAATATTACCATTGAATTATCCCAAGCTCCTCTCGACAACACAAACCGTATACTCGGAGTTATGTGGCATGAAATAATCCATCTTTTATTTGAAAAACCCACATTTATCTCTCTTATAAAAAACATAGTCTCCTCCTCTCTTGACACCAATCTTCCTATTAATGAAATTGCGGCAAGCTCTCTCTTCCCTCGGGGAATCTTGGGCATAAGACTGCTTAAAAACAATCCACCAAGCAAACTATATAAGCAAGTCAATAAAACTCAAACCATAGAGCTAATAGATCTTATGAAAGAATATGTTGATAAAAAAAGACCACTTGATCTATTATATATTCAAAAGGTTAAATCTATATTAAAGCAATCTTAAAAAAGATTGGCCCAGTCCGCTTTTTACGGACTGGGCCTTTAAGGTTCGTGGAGCTTTGTAGATCAGTCCTGAATATCTCCCCACCCGGGATCGTCATTGCCCAGATCATCCCAGTTCAGCCACTGACCTTCCCATCCGCGATTTTCGAATTTCATGATCGTCGCGAGCATTTTCTTCTTGGAACGCAACCGCCCGTTCAAAAAACTCCCTTCCTGCAAGCAACGGCTCTCCTCCGTGCCATATGAAGAACAAATAAGAGTTGAAGAGATTCATGTATTCCGATATAAACTTCTCCAGCATCTTATCGCTCATCACATGGGGTGTTGACTGGTCGCGAACATTGTAGAAGCAGTACTGGCAACGTAGATTACAGAAATCCCCCACAATTTTAATGATTGGTACCATAATACTAAGGGGAGAAGTAAGAATTACTCCTTCTTTATTTTTCCGAGCACGCCTCCCAAATTGGTCCATTATAGGAAGACCTTGTTGGATAACTGAAAGTTCCATCCTGTTAGCTCCTATATTTAGTTAGAAAGGACACCATAAAAGAACAACTACAGCCTTACTCTACCAATTGATATAATATATAGTCAAGTTTTTGCATCTGTGATAAATGCCCAGAGGGATATTATGCCTAAATAAGTTGTTTCCAATTTTTATGCTATAGCTTTAAAAGGTGGGAGGTGAGGAACGCCAGTCTTGTAACAAAAATAACCCCGTACCGCTTGCCCGGTCGTATGACTGGGTACGGTACAGGGCTGTTTTTGTGTATTCTATATTCCAGCTTCCCGCCTCTCCGGCGGGTCGCCGAAGAGGCGACTAGCTTCTACTTCACGGGCTGATCTCTTGAAACTCGGGGACAGACTGCACAACCGGCACGTTTTTGGTATGAGATAGAAACCGTAAACTACCCAGTCCTTTCCTCAAAAATACTCACAATTTTATTGAGAACAGAGAAAATGTCCGTAAAAAGGGTTTGATTTTTAAAGTATCCCTGAAACTTCTGCAGTATTGCTGTTTCTTGTAAACCTAAAAACTCCCCGTAGCGCTCTAAAATAATAGGAATAAAAGCATCTCGCTCATAATCAATAAAGTTCTTATTACCAATATCTTTATAACTAAAAAAGTTCTCGTATAAACAAATGCCAGTGAAGGTTCTCGCAATACTCTTATTTACTTCCCACACTGGAGCATTTGCAAGAAAAAGTTTTCGCACATTTTTAAAAGAGATCTGAGTAGAGACAAGTATGCTCCTCTTTACCTCTTCTTCTAAAATATTAAAAGTTAGCACATCGTAAACATTTTCTCCTAAAAGACAGACGCCGTTCTTATAAGCAAAGTACATAAAAGTTTTGTATGAGGATTTATATATTAAGCTACCTCCGTCTTGAATTTCATTCAAGTAGCGTATCTGGCATTCGGTTTTAACAGGAGTAGAGATAATAATACTCTTAACAACCTCATAATCATAGGAATCTTGAGAGGTAAGAATCAACTCCAAATCAATATCCATCCCTTCTTTTTCTTTGATAGGGTAATATAGCGACGATCCGTGCACAATAAGACTGGTAATTCTAGAGAAAATTTGTGATTCTTTAAATGAATCACGCAAAAAGGCAATTTCTTTTTTATTATGCTTTATACCTTCGTACATTACAGATCCTTTATTTTTTTAAAAAGTTTGTAAAAATCATGCCCGCAACCAGAAATAATGTTGGTGGTTACTTGTGAATACTCTTGCTCCAACTTTTTACTTAATCTTGGATTAATAGAGGTATCCTGCTCCCCGTGAATAACCTCTACCGGTGGAAATGTTGAGGTAATAGTTACTTTTGAGTTTGCGTCTCTCCCAAGAAAGTAGTCGTCCCAAGAACTATTATTAACTCCACGGTAAACATTCGGATATCCGCGACGCATAAATGCCAGAGAATTTTTATTTGACTCCCAAAATCTTTCTTCTTCATCTTTAGACATATACTTTTCAACGTCATCTCTGTGAACAATTACAAACGGGAATAATAATATTACTCTTTCTATATCTCTTTTGCTTAAGTTGCTGGTCACTATAGGGCTCCCGCCAAAACTCGAGCCAATAAGAGAGAGGGATTTATAATCCCACATAAAACCTTTACCATCAAAAGTTTTTTCTCCTATGCCTTTTTTAATAAAATCGATGGCATCTCGGATACTTTTTTGAGCATTCTTAAAAGTAAACTCGCCACCACTAAACCAGCTTCCATAGTAGTGGAGATAAAAGAAGGCAACATCTTTGCTAACTTTATCCTCAAAAAAACTCCGATGAGTGAACTGAGGAAACCCTGGTACAATAAGATAAAGGCGGTCTACAGAAAGATTTTCACCGTCCTCGACGCTTTCCTTTGAGTAGTATAAATGAAGCGCAAGGTTATTTTTAAGAAATAGTTGGAGTTTCACAGTATATTTTAGATTTATAAATCTATTTTAATTATACCAAAAATATTCATTTTCCTCATAAACAACTAGCCCTCGGTGCTCTTTACCAAGCACCGAGGGCTAAGGACAGACAGCTTGCAACAGAGCTTTCTGTTCCTCTGTAGGCGAGTTGCCCGCCCGTAAGTGTTTAAGAGTTTTAAGGAGGGCGTTGCGTTGAAGGTACTTTTTTATGAAGTCGGCACCATAACTCTCTCTTTTCTGGCCTGAAAATTCTACGTTCCTAGACAAGCTTTGTTGTACAAGGTAGAGCTCGCTCGACTTCACAGTACTTCTATAGCTTGACCACTGGAGCCCAAGCGCAAGAAATGCTCTTGCTACGCTCGCCTCTTTGTACAATACAAGATATTCACCAATCCCCTTCTTGGAAAGATTCGATCTCACATCTTGTATATGTAAGAGAGGATGAATAACAAGAGTAATACTGACTGGTGTCTTGAGAACCTTTGTGAGATAGATTACCTTCAGTGCCTGAACAAGCGAGTCAGATCCTGCTACTAGAAAGATATGCTGTGTGCCCCTCTTTCTGTTAGCAAGAAAGCTTATATGCCCCATCCAACGAAAGTCAGTATCGATAGTTACGTTTGACCCCCCAATCAACACTTCCTGCCCTTTTCTATGATGTCGTGATATTCCCAAAACTTACCTTGATCATCAGCACACCTCGCAGCCAAAGCGGCGTTAACTGATTTCTCCCCCTCAAAAGCAAAGTCTCGCCAGTAGATTTTTAACTTTCCATCTTTTACCAACTCTTCACGAAGACGGCTTTCTGTTTCAAATAAAAATTTGGCACAGAAAGGACACTGGTAGTCGCTAAATTCTACCATCGTCACCGGGGCATCTTCGTCGCCGAGCAGAGGCAAACTACCTAAAGAAATCTCAGAATTATCGTTGGGATCTGGTTGTGGAACATCTCCACCCTGGGACCAAATAGCTAAGACTATGAGAACAATAGCAATAATTATTGCTAGAGGAATCAAGTAAATACTTATGTTTGATTTTTCCATTTTAGTATTATAGCAAATAAATTCTCTTATTCAACCTCTTCTGCTTAAATAAGTGTATAGAAAAAGATAGAGACATCAACTTAAAATATTAAAAACAATATTAACCACCCTTTCTTTATCTGTGTAGCTTAACTCGTATTTTCTAACAAAGGACTCTATCATAATATGAATCATTTCATGCTTTATGGTATCCACAACATCGAGATGGGTGTTAAGATTTATGGTTATTGTGTTGTTTCTTGTGTTATAGAACCCTAATGGACCGTAATTTGATACTTCAACATTAAATTTAGTATTTTTTGGTCTATTGAATAAATGCAACAACTTCTCTACAAATTTATTCTCTTTCTTCCTCCATTCTTTTCCTAGCCATTTTTTATAATCCTCGTATATTTTCTTATTATATTCATCTTCCACTCTTTTCTCTGGCCAGGTAAATCTTATTTTATTTTTCTTTAAAAAATCAAGGTTCTCTTGAACCATATTTACAATCTCTTTCTCTCTCCTGATATTATTCACTATAAATTTTACTCTTGGCATTTTGATATTTGTTTAGAAAAACTGGGGGAGGTGTATACCTCCCCCAGGATAAGTAAATACTTATGTATTTACTTACATTGACAGCAAGGACAGTAGCCACAATCGCACTTGCAGTCACAGAGACCGCTGCAATCATAGGACTTCTGTCCTGCAGTAGCCAGCAACCCTTCAGGCGGTTCTTTGGGTTGAACCTTAGTCAAGTTCAACTGGCTTAAAAGATCTTCCATCATTACTGATCACCCCCTTTCTTTTGAATGTTCTGGATGTTAATAATTTCTTCTGGCTCATAAAGAGCCCAGCGTAATGGACATCCTCCACCGCAGTCGGAATACCAACGACACGACTCACAATCCAGAGAAGGATAACACCTTATACTATTATAATAACCTATAATCCTAGAAGTATTCAACCAATGTAATAATGATTTCCCGTCTGAAAAATCATTATCTAACTTTCCTATAGGATAATCAAACAAGGCATTGCAAGCAATCAATTCTCCAGCCTCACTAAATATAAAACCCTTCCTTTTATGAACATGACAAACGCTCATAATTTGACCCTTGTTTTTTAACTCTTCAATAAATTCTAATGGCCAAAGACAAAAAGGAAGCATCAATTCAAAAACGATATGGCCTGATGTAGCTCTCTCAAGGTGAGGATAATCTCTCATAATATTTCTAGCTAATTCTCTTGGATCAACCATATATGTACCCATAGCTTTTCCGCCAACAAACGTAGTAGAACAAAAATCTATTTTTACCGTCTCTGCTCCACAGTCAATTGCAAACTGAACCATATCAACTAGTGATTCTGTGTAGAATTTATTATAAGTAATACTTACTTGAGCATCTAACTGCGTCAGCGCACGAGTAATCCCTTTTTTGACAACAGAAAAATTTTCTACTCCTGTAACTTCCTGAAGTTGTTTGGAATTAGATGCTTTAAGGGATAGACCAATATTATGGCTTGGACTTTTCTTATATTTCTGCCAAAATCTATCTGAACCAAATTGCAAGCCATTGGTAATAAGAACACTCCTAAGACCCTCTTCTAAACAAAATTCATTAAATTCAAAAATATGTTTCCAGAGAGTTGGCTCGCCCCCTATAATTAAAATGTTTCTTATTCCAATCTCTTTTGAGATTATCGTCAATCTTTTTGCCATTTCTAATGACATTTCAGAGCTTGGATTATACTCTGTCCCCTCTGCATAACACCAACGACACCTGAAATTACACTTTCTGTTAACTGTTAGCCATGTTACTTCGGGCTTGGTATTTCGCATTATCTTTCCCTTCTGTCAAGTGACTTGTTAAGGTACTATCTACAACTTACAACACAAAATTATTTTAGTCAAATAAAACAAAAAACCCCTGACCGAGCTTCATCTTGGTTTGATGAAGTCCGTCAGGGGGTTTAATTCTTTACGAAGACGAAGTCGGCTTCGTCTGTTATTTAAACTTTAACAACTATTAAATACACTTTGGACCTCTAACGGGATTAAAATAAACGGCTCACCCGGGTGAGCCGTTTATTTTTCAGTGAAAATCAGCGTTTTTACGGAGTAACTTCCTTAATATCTGGAGTCATAGCATTTATCTCTATGTCTTTATTTATATCACAGGTATAAAGACTATCGCTAACTTCAAGAGTTACTCTCTTGGTACCGTCTGAAGTAAATACTGTTATTGGATTCTGGTCGCTGGAAGAACCCGGATTACCACTCTGGAAAGACCACGACCAATCAGTTATAGAATCTCCTCCGAAGACAGAGCTTTCATCTGTAAAGCTGACATCTTCATCAACAACCGGTTCTATTGGCGACCAAGAGAAGTCCGGGTCTGGCGCTGCGTGTTCTTGGGTGGTGAACTTGTCTTGGCTAGGTATGTTCTCCCATCCAGAATCCAGACCGGCATCGTCCCAAACCATAATCCTCCAGTAGTAAGTGGTATTGAATTCTAAATTACCGGTCGGAACGGTATAAGCGTTAGAAGAAGATTCAACTCTGCCGGTATCAACTTCTATTGATCCAGAGTTAAAGCTCGGGCTGGTAGCTACCTGAATTCTGTAGGCATCTTGATCATCGCCATCGTCGTCGTTAAAAGTCCAAGAGAGAGTCGGCTGGAGTGGAGACAGACAAGCATCTCCCATCGTTTCATCTCTATTAGAAGTATAAGGCGAATTACCTCCCTCGCTTGAGTTGACGGTAATAGGAACCCTATCTTCGGCAAATAAATCTTCTCTCTTAACTACTACCTTCCCTGTATAACTTCCTTCTGTTGAGTAGTCGCAGAGATTTTCCGCGTTATACGGAGTACCTTGATCTAAGACCTCTAAGTTATAACCCGAAACTATACTTGTTCCTTCATCATCTCTATCGCAGTAAAAGTAATAATCTATATCTCCGGTTGTAGTTCCGGAAACTGTGGCTTTAAAGTCAATACCATTAAACGGCTCATCGCCCTCTAGTGACTGAGACCAGTTCGTGCCTTCCTGCTTAGCTTCAAGGTCAACACTCAAAGTTAGGGTCTCTGAATCGGTAGCAGTTACAGCAGTTTCTAAATCATTATTTGATTCGTTTGACTCATTAACAACATTAAACGGATCAACATAGATCTCTACTCTATGAGTGCCCTCTGGCGCATCCCAGACATTATTCCACTGTTTAGTAATAATACCTCCGGCGGCCAAGGACTGGCTTACACTACTATGCTTAGTTACCGTTGCCACACTGCCGTCATCTTGAAATATCTGCATTCTGACTCGCCAACCGTTGCCCGGCACCGCCTGATCGCCTTGGTTCTTCACCTTCACAGAAACCTTTATACTCTCTCCCGCTTCTGGATTAGCTGGAGTGATTTCAAGGTTTTGAGGAATTAAATCTTTATAAGGGTTAACAGAACTCTCCGTAGTAAAGTAACCTACTACACAATTATCTTCTTCTGTTTCTATTGATTCATCAATTACAGCTGCTGGTTCGGCGCTGTTACTGTCTTGGTAGTCGTCGTTATAAGCATCGGCGCAAATTTCAAACTTATCACGACCACCACCGCTTAAAAATGTGGAGAGGTGATGACAACTCTCTTCACCATCAACAAAGTAACAGAGGTTAGCCGTATCAAAAGAAACCGTAGTCGAAGCGCTAACATTAAGACTACTCGTGTCAGAATAGAAATAGCTAGTACTCCACTCTGGAGTCGAGCCACTACTACCAAATCTTATACTGGCTCTTGAGGGTCCGGCGTTAGCACCGCCGTTATTTTTTATATCAGCTGTAAAGACACCGCCATCGGGGTAGTTGAGCACTCCCACATAATCACCGTCATCATTAAGACCGCCCGAGTAGTCGTCTTCAACCACTCCGTCAATTCTTGTATAAAGAAGAGGAATCATCGCTTTTAAGTTAACCTGATTGCCTACCGTAACCGTGGCGGAATCAGAGTCGCCCCCCCCGTCACCGGTACAAGTTAATGTGTAAGTTTCGCTAGAATTAATACTACCGGTTGACTCTGATCCTCCACTTGCGCTCTTTAGACCCGACCAATCACCCGAAGCTTCACAACTATCAGCGTTTGACACTGTCCAGGTCAAAGTAGAAGAACCGCCGTAAGCAACATTAGTGGGGTTTGCTGTTAGAGTAACCTCCGGCGCCGGTTCCGAGGACTGAACCATAACAGAGGCGCTGTCTAAGTAAGGGTTGCCCGAAGAGTCGGTATAACTTCCCGACTTGTCGGCGCAAGCGATAGTTAAGTTATAATCGCCGGCAAGAGAAAAGCTGATGTTAGAGTCGGTGCCTTTTTCGTCTACAGACCTATAGTCTGGAAAAGTAAACCACTCCCCGTTATCACTATCATCATACTGCTTACAACTATCCTCAAAAACATTACTGGCACTCCACTCGGCGTCGGCTGTATCACCGAAATCAATCGTCACCGAGTCAGCGTAAGAACTCGTCCCCGACTCTTTGACTTCTAAGTTAATAGAAGGAGCCGGCAAATTGTCAGAGACCTCCACATCTATACACTCTGTGTCTGTTAGAATGGAACTGGGATCGGGATTGTTTTCATGAAGATTGGCGGTCGCGCAAACTTGATAAGTTCCACTAGTTGAAAATCGATTAAACTCTTCGCTGATAGGGCTTCGAATATCACCACCCCCCACTCCTTGAACTAGGGTGTCGTTCTTATAAAGTCCAAAAGAATAACTTTCACCTCCTGTCGTGTCCCAGATAAAAGTAACTGTAAAAGAATGATCAACCGAGTTACCGATATAAATAGTGTTTAGATTATCTTTACTTATAGAAGTAACAGCCACACAACTGCCGGTCGTTGCGTTAACTGAAACAACAGAGTTTGGTTGTTCTCCTTCAGCAGTTATGGGGTAGATTTGATATAAATAATAAGTGTTATGAAGAACATCATTGTCTTCGTAAAAATTTTCAGGAGCATTTATAATTCCCAACTCTGTCCCGTTTCTCGTTAATCGGTAAGAAACAATGTCTTCAAAGTTAACATCTTGAAACTCGTCCCACTCAACTGTAACCTTGGGATAACCATCGCGATCGCTACCATTTGTGGTAACACACACCCACTCGGCCTTATTAACAGCATCGACTGTATTTATATTAACAAATAAAAATCCTGCGCTAAAAACTAAAAACAAGATGCTCAAAAATAGTATTTTTTTTCTCATAAGTTTATTTAAATATTTATACATCTACCTTTAAATTATAACACAAAAACAGCTTAGTGATTATTTTTGTGGAAAACAAAAACCCCCTGACCGATCTTCATCTTGGTTTGATGAAGTCCGTCAGGGGGTTGG
>CAZRHU010000006.1:23456-25380 GCA_964600085.1 uncultured Candidatus Saccharibacteria bacterium | reverse complement strand
CTTATCCATAATTAAAACGGCTTACTTATATTTAACTCGTAGGTGAATGCGGCGATTTTTTGTTGAATATCTTCTTCGTCGCTTTTTCAACTCTCAAATTTTATCTACGTATTCCAAGCGGAGGCGGTGGGATTCCCAGCCTTCGGCTGATCAACCGTAGGTTGAGAACTTTCTCTACTGAGCGGAGAGAGCGGGATTCGAACCCGCGAATCGTCTATAAAACGATTACTCGCTTTCCAAGCGAGCGCCTTCAGCCGCTCAGCCATCTCTCCGCTCAGTAGAGAATTAAATTCCCAGCTTGTTAAATAATAATTCTTTTTGTTGTCCGTTATTTTTTAATTCCAGTTCTCTTTTTCTGGCAAGACCATATGTTTGATAGGCCTCATAATATACAAGTACAAATGGAGCATGAGCTTTAGTGCTCTTTACCCTCTTATCGTTGTGTTCTCTGAAACGCTGTCTTAAATCACGAGTTGATCCTATGTACTTCCAATTTTTTATTGTGCTTTTTATCACGTAAACATATGCCATAGATGCCTTTCAGCCTTCGGCTGACCAACCGCAGGTTGGTAACCACTCATCCCTGCCTACCGGCAGGCAGGCACCTCACCGAGAATAACTACAATTTAGCAAATTAAAGCCCTTTTTGTCTATTTATTCTCTTTCTATAAGCTATCCAGCCAAAAAAGTTTAATAAAATATAGATAATTAATATAATAACCCCCGAAAATATAGCTATATCTTCGGGCAATAAAGGATAGACAAAGACAGTTATCGCAAAACCAACAACAGCAACTAGAACATCGGTAATTCTATTTACCATAGTCTCGCTTATACCCTTAGCAACCTCAAAAACCTCCCAAAAAATAAGAATTGAGACAACTAAGATAAAAATATTCCATAAATCAACAGAGGGAAAAATAAAAGGCAGATAACCAAAGACAACACCGGCTAAAAAGTGAATTACAGACCAAGCATCAAAGTAGTCGCCTTCTGCCCAAAAATCTATTTTTTTCTTAATCTTGCTCGACATTTATATTTCTTAAAGCTTTTATTCTTTCTTCTACTGGCGGGTGGGTGGCAAATAGCTTAATAAAAAAACTCTTTTTCTTTTTACCTTTAAAGGGGCTAGAAAAGAAAAGATGAGCCGTGGCATTAGAAGCTTTTTTGAGCTGGTGGGGGTCAGACGATATTTTCTCTAGAGCCGAGGCAAGACCTTCTGGGTAGCGGGTTAAGAGAGCGCCTGAGGCATCAGCTAAAAACTCCCTCTTGCGAGAGACAGCCGTGCGTATAATACTCGCGGCCAAAGGAGCAAGTATTATAGATATAAGCGCTATTACCATCATTATTCCATTGGCTCGTGAATCATCAGAACCACCTCGACGAGCACCTCCAAAAAAAGTCCACCTTAGAAAAATATCAGAGATAATAGCAATAAGGCCCGCTAAAACAACAGTCACTGTTGATATAAGCATGTCTCTATTACCGATATGAGCTAACTCATGAGCAATAACTCCTTCTAACTCACTTCTATTTAATTTTTCTAAAAGACCTCTAGTAACAGCCACCACCGCGTTTTCTGGATTCCTGCCAGTAGCGAAAGCATTTGGCTGGGCATCATTTATAATAAATATTTTCGGCTTTGGCAGACCGGCAGTAATAGCTAAGTTTTCTACAATTCGATGAAGTTCAGGATTTTGATCAAAAGAAACCTCGTGAGCATTAGTCATCTTTAAAACAAGCTTGTCAGAATACCAGTAGGCATAAAAGTTAGTAAGTATTGATATAGCAACAGCAATATAGAGAATTATAGGCGAATCTAAAGCAAAGCTAATCGCCCAGCCAACTAAAATCACTAAAATCAAAAAACCAGTCATTAAAAACCAGGTCTTGCGAATATTACTAGACTGTTGAGTGTAAAGTG
>CAZRHU010000006.1:0-23356 GCA_964600085.1 uncultured Candidatus Saccharibacteria bacterium | reverse complement strand
CCAGTCATTAAAAACCAGGTCTTGCGAATATTACTAGACTGTTGAGTGTAAAGTGAGGCCACAGTATGAATAATTTTACGTAAATCTTCCCACATTAAACACCGAGTGTTTAATGTAATTTAATTTTTAAAGAAAGAGTAAAGAGTTACGATTATAACTCTTTTTTGTGTTATCCACTCCGTCGGTAGCTTTATTTAGAGTCAAAACTGACCCTTACAGGTTCTTTTTCTTCGCTTGTTTCTACTTCAAAAAACTCTTCTTTCTTAAAACTAAAAAGGCCAGCAATTATACGAGAAGGAAAGCTCTCTACCATAATATTTAGATCGCGAACGTTAGTGTTATAAAAGCGACGAGAGGCCTGAATTTTGTTTTCTGTATCCGTTAATTCACGTTGGAGATCTAAAAAATTAGCACTGGCTTTTAAGTCCGGATAGTTTTCAGCCACCGCAAAAAGAGTTTTAAGCGTATTAGAAAGGACGTTTTCTTTTTGAGTTTGATCTTCCACCCCTTCGGCGCTCATAGCTTCTGTCCTAGCTCTTGTTACATTTTCTAAAACCTCCCGCTCATGAGTCATATAGCCCTTTACAGTATCTACTAAGTTAGGAATAAGATCATAACGACGCTTTAATTGAACATCGATATCAGAGAATGCTTCTCTAACTCTATTTCTTAATTTTACAAACCCGTTAAAAATAAGAATCGCCCAAAGAACGACAATAACGGCAATTGCTATAATAATCCACCAAATTAAGTTCATAAATAATTTTTATTAGTTATTAAGTACTTATATTCTACCTCAAACCCTTCAGAAAATAAACGGCTCAGGGGGTTGAGCCGTTTATTTTAT
Source organism: uncultured Candidatus Saccharibacteria bacterium (assembly GCA_964600085.1). Taxonomy (GTDB): domain Bacteria; phylum Patescibacteriota; class Minisyncoccia; order JACQLN01; family CAZPCT01; genus CAZRHU01. The sequence goes on along the minus strand of CAZRHU010000006.1, from coordinate 22,509 downwards.
CTCTTTTGGACTGATATAGAGTGTGGAAAACGTGTAGCGCCTTAAACTAAAAGATGGTATAATATAAAGAAGTTAAAAACTTTCGATGAAAACAAGGAGGGAACTCCAAATAAGTTCTTCTTTAGTGTGGCGTAATTCACACAAAACACCACAGTTTTTTTGGCTGTTTTTAAAAACTATACGACCCCGGGGGTCGTATAGTTTTTTATTTGTTAAATTATAAAGAGTATGAAGAAAAATAAGAAAATATTAATGAGCGTAGGGGTTGTTTTAGTTATTATAGCTATTGGCGGGTTTTACTTATGGTGGTCATATACCCATAGTGACATTTATCTGGTAGAAAAATATGTCCAAGAACAACAAGAAAGGTATGAAAACGACACTGTTGGCGGTCAGACCCCAGAAGAAACCTTAGAGTTGTTTATAAGCGCTCTTAAAGAGGAAAATTTAGAGTTGGCTTCTAAGTACTTTGTGTTAGACGAGCAAGAAGAGTGGTACAGAGATTTGTCTCGTATAAAAAAAGAGGGTTTCTTGGACGAGATGATTAGTGATTTGGAAGATTTAGAGACTAGTAAGAAGAATGATGGCGAGGCTTTTTATGTTTTAACCGACGAAACTAATCTTGTTGTGGTCCAATTAATTATTACAAAAAATACTTCTAATGGAGTATGGAAAATCACAGAATTGTAATAGTTACAATTTTTCTATTAGGTTTTTGTGTTTATCCGGTTCAAGCTTATTCTCCGGATACTACTCATTTAGCTCTGACGGACGAGGTAGTAGATCTGTTTAACTTCTATTATCCCCAGTATTTTTTAAGCGATACTGATAAAAACGCTTTATTAAGAGGTAGTCACGACGAAGACGGTTTTGGGCGGTGGATGTTTCACTTTTACGATCCAATCTACAACCAAGGAGCTAAATTTGCTTTTAGGTGGTCTAGTTCAAAAAAGTGGGCTCAAGATCATAAACTACAGGCTAAGATGGATCCCAAGATGTTAGTCGCCAGCAGGTTCTTAACACCTTTTAGCGGTAAGACAGATTACTCTTGGGAGAGGTCAATATATGAGTATGCTTGGGGCGATAAGGAAAGGGGTTTAAAGGGTTTAGGGCAAATACTTCACCTAATAGAAGATCTTTCAGTGCCGGCCCATACCAGAGATGACCCGCACCCGCCAATTTTAAGCCAGGAGAGTGTTTATGAGATGTGGACCGACCAATTTGATAGAGGCGACTTAAATCTAGCTAACGAACTTAAGTATAAAAACCCTCCTTTATATAAAAACTTAGACGATTATTTTGATAGCTTGGCTAACTACTCTAATAGTAATTTTTTTAGTAGTGATACTATCTTTAAAAAGAGATATAATAATCCTCAGATTGATTTTAAGAAAAGAGAATTATTAAGTGATGGAAAAGAATATTTATTTGGTTATAGAGCTAAAAGTGATAAGGGTCAGTTTCGTTTAATTCAGATTAAAAAAGGTAGAAGCTGGGAAGGGATTGAATACTCGCTCAAAGACAACGACAACCTAATCCTCACTGATTACTGGAAAAATTTATCTAGGGAGGCGGTTTTACATGGGGCGGGCGTTATCCGTCTCTTTTTTTATGAGGTAGAAAAAGAGAAGATTTCAAAGAAATTACTAACATATAATCAAAATACTGCCGATAAACTAATAGCGGCTGCTACGTCTCTTTTTAGTCCTACTAAAAAACTTCAACAAGAAGGTGTTTTAGATGAAAACTTAGATTTTATTGATAGCGAGACAGTCTCTGAGCCGGAACCGCCGGTAGTTGCCACTAAGATTACTTTTAAAGATTCTACATTAAAACCACCACGGGTTGCCGAATTGAAAGACGTGATAGATCCTCCTAAGGTTTTAAAAGATGTAACAGAACCTTCAAAAGGTGACAAAATTATTAAAGAGAAAGAAAGATCAAAAAAGAGAGTAATTTATTACGGAGGAGTAGGGGGAGGAAGACCCGCTGTCAACGCAGACACCTCGGATTCTCAGGAAGATAACAACGATTCTCCATCGCAAGATAACCCAGATTCGCAAGATGATTTAAACCCACCAGAGGCACCGGTGATAACTTCTCCCTCTAATAACTCTATTTTCACGAGTACCACCATCTTATTCTCCGGCACAGCAACTTCAGGAGTCACAATACTGAACGATTTTTCTACCGCTACAACGAGCGCCGGTTCTTTAGGCGAATGGACTCTTAGTGTAGAGGAGTTTAATCAAGGAACAACAACCGTTTCTTTTTATACTGAAAATAAAACCGGAACATCTTCATCTACCCTAGTAACAATCTATGTAGATTCAGAAGGTCCAGACCTTTCTAATTTTAAGGCAGAAGAGTGTAACGATTCGCTGGCTGATAATGGGTGTCTTCTCTCTTCTAACACTATTAATCTTTCTTGGTCATCTGCCGAAGATGCTCAAGAATACGAAATAACCTGTTCTACTTGCGGAGGAGATTTTTCTAAAAACACTAGCGCCACCTCAACAGATTTCACCGTGCAAAAAGAGGGTGTTCATACATTTACACTAAAGTCAGAGGATGATTTAGGAAACGAAACGACTCTATCTAGCCAACAGATAGAAATAAATTCTAAACCAGTAGTGATAAACGAGATAGCCTGGATGGGAACCGGTGCAGACACATCTGATGAGTGGATAGAACTCTTCAATACATCTAGCTTTGATATTTTGTTGGGCACGAGCACAGCTACAACCACTTGGCAGATAGAATCAGAAGACGGTACGCCAAATATTAATTTAGAAGGCTTTATAAATTCAAAAAGTTTCTTTTTGTTAGAGAGAACAGCCTCCACCACAACCTCTATTGCAGAAGATCAGACCTACACCGGATCTCTTAAAAATAATGGAGAAGCACTAACTCTTAAGGACCCCCGCGGAAACTCCGTGGATTTAGTAGATGCTGTTTTTTATAAAACGGGTTGGTTTGCCGGCGATAACACCACTAAACAAACTATGGAAAGAATAAGTCCTTATGGCGATAGTGTAATTTATAATTGGAAGACAGCCAGCACCACTGCTTCAACTACTTCTGCTTTTGATGCTGAAAATAATCCCATACTAGGCACGCCTAGAAAACAAAACAGTGTTTATTCTGATACCTGGAGACTAACTTTTATAGAAGATCATACTCTAATAACCAGTGATGAAGTTTGGTCTCCAAATCACTCGCCTTATATTTTAGAGACAAATTCGGGTGAGTCTCCAACGGTTGACATCGGTTCTACTCTCACAATTGAAGCGGGCACCATTATAATGGCCCTGCCGAGCCCTTACTCGGCATTAAAAATTGAGGGCTCTTTAATAGTAGAGGGGAAAGAAGACAATGAGGTGATCTTTACTCTTTATGATGATGAAGATTATGAAGGGTCAACTAAGGGTGAGAAGGGTAAATGGAAAGGAATAGAGTTCACCTCAAGTTCTTCCGGGTCAGAGATAAATTATGCTCGATTTAGGTATGGTGGCGCCGGAACACCGCCAAAAAATCTTGTAGATATAGAGCCCGGGGGTGAGGCCTCTTTTAATAATTGTCTTTTTGAAGAAAATAAAGGTTTAATATTCAGTTTAGAGAAAAATCCCACGGGCGGAGCTAATGATTTTTCGGGAGTAGTTATAGAAAATTCGCAATTTAATAATAACGGTATTTTAGGTTTAGCCGGAGATGCAGCTATAAAGTTAGAAGGAGTTATTGGCCCTACTATTACTAGCAATAATTTCTTAGGCAACAACTACTCGCCCATAAAGACCATCTCTTCTTATTCAGATATTAATTCTAATACGGCCTCTAATAATTTCTATAATGGGATTTATGTGGATGACAACACAATTATAGAGTCAGATACGACCTGGTCGGCTTCTCTTCCTTATATTTTACAGGTAAATAAAGGAGAGAGAGTAACAGTAGCTTCCACCACAACTTTAACCATTAATCCAAATGTGATTATGAAAACATTTAGCGGTTCTTTAGAAGCGTTTAGGGTAGAAGGTGGTTTAGTTTGGAATCCACCAGGGGTGTTTACCTCTTTGTACGACGACGAATATGGAGGAGATACTAACAATGATGCGACAAGCACAGAGCCGAGTGTGGGAGATTGGAGAGATTTTCACTTTACAGCAAGTTCTACGGGGAGTATAAGTGGTATTGATTTCTTGTACGGAACCGAAGGTTCCAGCACTACGACCCCCGGGGTCGTAGTTGATGAGGGGGCGGTGGTTAGTTTTTAAGGAGTGGGGGCTTTTGTTTTTTAGAGCTGTTACGAGGTAAAAATAAACGGCTCAACCAAGCTACGTCTGAATTACTCTCTTTCTCAATATTAAGTGTTTTCCTGTCAAATTTTTCTTAATACTTAATACTTGATACTTGATACTTATTTACACTCCCATCATACCGGGGTTCATTCCTCCACCAGTTTGAGAGTCATCTTTATCGTCTTTTTCCGGCAAATCAACTATAACAGCCTCCGTTGTTAAGAGCATACCCGCCACAGAGGCGGCGTTTTGAAGAGCAGAACGAGTTACTTTAACAGGATCAATAATTCCAGCCTTAATTAAATCTTCATACTTATCTTTAGCGGCATTATAACCCACAGCTCCACTCCTCTTTTTCACCTCTTCTACAACAACAGATCCCTCAACACCAGCATTAGAAGCAATAAGCCGCAGTGGCTCTACTAGAGCAGAGAAAATTATCTCAGCTCCTGCTTCTTCGTCTGATAATTTCTTGTCATTAAATTTTTTAACTTCTTTAGCTACCTCTTCGAGAGTTCTAATAAAAGCCACCCCGCCACCGGGAACAATTCCTTCTTCTCTAGCAGAACGAGTAGCGGCAAGAGCGTCTTCTATGCGGTGTTTTTTCTCTTCTAGCTCAACCTCGCTAGCGGCACCAACCTTGATTACCGCTACTCCGCCTGTTAATTTAGCCAGACGTTTTTGAAGACCTTCTTTTTCAAATTCCGAAGAAGTATCTTCTATTTGAGCTTTTATCTGTTTAGCTCTACGACTAATATCTGTTTTAGAACCGGCACCATCAACAATAGTGGTATTTTCTTTAGTAGCTACAACCCTTCCCGCTTCACCAAGTATATTAATTTCCACAGAATCCAACTTCATCCCCTTTTCTTCAGAGATAACCTCTCCGCCAGTAACTACAGCAATATCTTCCAACATCTCTTTTCGTTTATCGCCAAAACCGGGAGCTTTTATAGCTAGAGCATTAAAAGTGCCACGAAGCTTATTAACGACAATAGTGGCTAGGGCCTCGCCCTCCACCTCTTCAGCTATAATAACCAGCTCTTTTTTCCCTGATTCAGCTAATTTATTAAGAAGACCAATGATGCCGTTTATAGAAGATATCTTTTGGTCAGTAATCAAGATGAGAGGATTTTTAAATTCTGCTTCCATTCGCTCCGAGTTGGTTACCATATAAGGAGAGACGTAACCTTTATCAAACTGCATTCCCTCAACAACCTCTTTTGAGAGACCAAACGTCTGAGAGTCCTCTACAGTGATAACCCCGTCCTTACCAGCCGTCTCCATAACTTCTGCGATCAACTCTCCAATCTCTTCGTCTTGGGCTGATATGGTAGCCACTTGAGAGATTGACCCCATGTCGCTAACCGGTTTAGATAGCTTTTTTAAAACCTCTACAGTTACTTTAGTAGCAGAATCAATTCCCCTCTTTATGCCTAGAGGGTTGAACCCAGCCGTTAGTCGCTTAAAGCCATCTCTAACAATTGCCTGAGCTAAAACGGTGGCAGTCGTGGTTCCGTCTCCGGCAATATCATTAGTTTTAGAGGCAACTTCTTTTACTAATTCCGCTCCAACATTTTCATACTTGTCTTTTAATTCAATCTCTTTAGCTACTGTGACTCCGTCTTTGGTAATGGTCGGAGAACCAAAACCTTTATCAATAACAACATTGCGTCCCTTAGGACCAAGAGTAACCTTTACAGCGTCAGCGAGAGTATCTACACCCTTTTGAATTCGCTTCCGCCCTTCGTTTGAAAATAATATTTGTTTAGCCATAATTGATTTGAAGATTGAAAATTAATAATTAAAAACTACAATTCTTGATATTATTCAAGAATTGCCAGTATGTCTTCCTCTCTTGCTATTAAGTATTCTTTACCATCCACCTTTATTTCATTTGGACCATACTTAGAAAACAAAACAACATCTCCTTTTTTAACGGCTGGTTTTATAAGCTCACCGTCATCTAATTTTCCCGGCCCCAGAGCAACAACCTTGCCTTGTTCTGGTTTTTCTTTGTCGGCGGTACCTGGTAGTAAGATGCCAGCTTTTGTCTTTTCTTCTTTAGACATTGGCTCAATAAGAACCCTGTCTCGTAGTGGTTTTATGTTTATTTTTTTATTTTTACCCATATTATTTACCTTTTATCTTACCCGCCCGTTCTGTAGACAGGTTACTTATACTTATGACACACTAGTGTCAAAATTAGCACTCTTATATATCGATTGCTAATTTTAGCAAAGTGATTTTTTACTGTCAATCCTTCAACTCAACTCGAGACAAATAAAAATAAGATAATTCAAATTTATTGTTCAAAGGTTGAGATAAAAAGAAAAACCTGTTATTATATAGTTAGCTTTAATATGCGTCTCATCTTAACAATCCTCGCTAATGGGGTTGGTATCTATATTGCTTCAAGAATAATAGACGGCTTCACTTTTTCGGGAGGCTGGGTTTCTCTTTTAATAACCTCTTTTATTCTTGCTCTACTAAATTGGCTCTTGAGACCCGTCTTAAAGTTTGTGACCACGCCTATAATATTTATAACCTTTGGTCTCTTTATGATAGTCGTCAACATGGCCATCCTCTGGCTACTTGACTTATTTACTCTACCTCTTGTAATCTTAAACCTTACTGCCCTATTTTGGGCAACACTATTAATCGGTTTAATTAATCTTCTTATAGCTCCTGCGGGAAAAAAGAAGAAGTAATAAAATGATTTTAGATATCATTCAGATAATTATAGCTATCGGCCTTATACTTGTAATACTTTTTCAAAAACAAAGCTCTGGTCTGGGAGGCGCTTTTGGTGGCGGTGGAGGAGAATTTTTTCACACCAAGAGGGGGGCTGAAAAAGTCTTATTTTATTCAACAATAGCTCTATCTATTCTTTTTTTAACTTTGGCTATAATCGATATAGCCGGTCTCTAATTTAACCTTTAAATGAAGAAATTGCTGAAGGTTTTTTTGATTAGATTAAAAGCTCTTCTCTCTTTTAAGAAAGAGAGGTGGGTTTATCTTTTTAAAAGTCTTTCTTTTAAGGAAAAACGGCTGGTTTTTATTTTTTTACTAATCGCCACGGTAGCCTCTTTCTCTTTAACTGGTTATGACTACTGGATTTTAAGAGAGCCAACTCCAGCTAAAGGAGGATCTTACACAGAGGGAATAATAGGAGAACCAAGATACATAAATCCAATTTTAACTTTTGCTAACGAGACAGAGAAGGATTTGGTTAAACTAATATTTGCCGGGCTTACCAAGCATGACTCTAGGGGAGATATAGTCGGTGACCTGGCACAAGATATAGAAATTAAAGAAAAGGGTAGAGTTTATGAATTTACCTTAAGACAAAATCTTAAATGGCCTGACGGAGAAAATTTAACAGCCGACGATGTTATTTTTACAATTAAACTTATACAGGATTCAAAGTACCAAAGTCCTATTAGAGATATATGGCAAGGAGTAAGAGTGGAGAGAGTTAACGATCAAAAAGTAAGATTTAGCTTAAACTTACCCTACGACCCCTTTTTAGAAAACACCACTATTGGAATCTTGCCTCAACACTTTTGGGAGAACATTAAACCTCAAAGTTTTGCTTTGGCCGAGTTAAACACTAAACCGGTAGGAGCTGGACCATATAAAGTTAAAAAGATAGTCAAGGGAATAGGGGGTTCAATAAAAGCCTTAGAGTTAGAACAAAATCCTTACTACCACGACAGAGTTTATATAAAGAAGATAGATTTAAAATTTTACACAAATGAAGACGACCTGCTCAAGGCTTATAAAGACAGAAAGATAGAAGCTTTTAGCCTCCTTTCGCCCAGATTTAAAAAAGAAGTAGAAAGAAAAAACAACAACGTTTATTCGGTAAATATTCCCCGATACTTCGCCGTCTTCTTTAATGAAGAAAATAACGGTCTTTTAGGTCAATTAAAGATAAAGAGAGCTCTCTCTTATTTAACTCCGAGAGAGAGAATTATTAGAGAAGTTTTAAAAGAAGAAGCGACGCCTCAAGACGGGCCACTTCCTTTGTGGATTATAGGTGATAGCCCAAAATACAGTACCTTTCCCCTAGATAAAGAAAAGGCAAAAGAGATACTTTTATCTGAAGATTGGAAAGATTTAAATGATGATGGTTTTCTTGAAAAAGAAAACGGAGACGAAGTTGTTCCTTTAGAGTTTACTCTCACCACGACTGACTGGCCCGAGTTAACCCAGACGGCCAGCATATTAAAAGAGGTCTGGGAAGAAGTCGGCTTTAGAATTAATTTAGACATAATCCCGATAGGAAAAATTCAACCCCAAGTGATTCAACCCAGAGAATACGAAGCTTTACTCTTTGGAGAAGTTTTAGCAATAAATCCCGACCCCTTTTCTTTTTGGCACTCATCTCAAATAAAAGACCCCGGTTTAAACTTATCTCTCTATGAAAATAACAGAGTTGATTCTCTCTTGGAGTCTGTTCGCCAGACAACAGACAAAGAACAAAAGAAAGAGAAGTTTAGAGAGATACAAAAAATTATAACGAGTGAAATACCAGCAATATTCTTATATAATCCTTATTATATATATGTATTGCCGGACAAGATAAAAGGATTTTCAAAAACAATTGTCAGTACTCCGTCACATCGATTTGAAGATATAAATAATTGGTTTATAAAAACAAAAAGAACTCTTAAATAAAAAAATCAATAAAAATGGAAAAAGGAAAATTTAAAGACCTAGAAAAGTTAGCCAGAAACATCCCCGAACAATTTGAGATTAATCCGCAAATAGAAAACGAGGATTCTTTACCAACTAAACCTTCTAGTATTGTGGTTTGCGGTATGGGTGGGTCTGGAATTATAGGCGATCTCTTAAAGAGTCTTTTGCCAGAAAAAGAAATTTTAGTTCATAAAGATTATAACTTACTAAAGAATATAGAGGAGAATTCTCTTGTTATAACCGTCTCTTACTCTGGCGAGACAGAAGAAACTATCTCGGCTTACAAGAAAGCTCTGGGCCAAAAAAAACACTTGGCTCTAGTTACTGGAGGGGGAGATTTATTAGATGTGGGAAGAAAGAACAAAACTCCTTTAATAAAAATTCCCTTTAAAAAAGAGCTCCCCACTAGACTCAACTTAGGGTACTTATTGAGAGCTGTCTTAGAAATTTTAGAAAAAACAGAGTTTATCTATCTACTAGAAGAGGGTTTAAGAGATAAAGATGAGATGAAGATTTTTAAAGAAGAAGAAATTAGAAGTTTGGCTGAAAAAATGAAAAATAAGACGCTCCTCATCTACTCTTCCCCCGAAGTGTCGGGATTAGCAGAGTTGTGGAAAGAAAATCTTAATGAAACAGCTAAGATTCCGGCTTTCGCAAATACAGTTCCTGAAGTAAGTCACAATGAAATTGAATCTATTAATTCAATAGATAGACCTTTTCTGTTATTACTAATTGACTCTCAAGAAAAAGAAGAAACTCAAAAAAGATTCGGCCTGCTTCAAGATCAGATGAAAAGAGAAAGCTGGGAAGGTGAAATTATAAAACTCAACCACCATAACCGCTTAATAGATATATTAGAAAACTCCGTCTTGTCTTTATCAACATCTATCTACTTGTCTCTCTTTAAGGGTATCGACCCTATAGAAACTCAATTGTTAGAAAAAACAAAAAAGTCCCTTTAAATTATTAATAAAAGATTATTTTATGTCACAAAGAAAGAGAACAAACATAAGAAAAAATAAGAAAAGTTATCAAAGAGAAGAGAAAAAGAGCAAGCCAAAAAAGGATGTTTTAAGATTAATACCTTTTGGCGGATTTGAAGAAGTTGGTCGTAATATGATGGCTCTAGAGTATAATAATGACATCATTATTATAGACATGGGATTACAGTTTCCAGAAGAGGAAACCCCAGGCATAGACTACATAATCCCTAATATTTCTTATCTGAAAGATAAGAAAGATAAAATCAAGGGTGTTCTTATAACTCACGGACACTTAGACCATATAGGAGCCATACCCCACCTAAACCACAAGTTAGGAAACCCCACTATATACGCCACTTCTCTAACTTCAGCCGTTATAAAAAAACGACAAGAAGACTTTCCTAACACCCCTAAGCTTGATATAGAACATATAAATGAAAGCTCAAAAACAAAGCTGGGTGTTTTTGAGGTGTCATACTTTCCCGTTACTCACAATATTCCAGAGGGCGTTGGTACGAAGATTAAAACCCCTATAGGAACTATCGTCCATCCAGGAGAATTTAAATTTGATTACGACAAGGATTACAAGCCCGTAGGAATAGAAATCTTTAAAGAGTTAGGAAAAGAAAATATAAAAATGTTGATGCTTGACAGCACCAACGCAGAAGAAGCTGGTCGCTCTATTCCCGAGTGGGAGGCAGAAGAAAATATAGAGAAATTACTAAGAGAGGCCGAGGGAAGGGTTATCGTTTCAACCTTCGCCTCTCTTCTTGACCGCTTGGCTCAAATTGTAAATATCGCTGATAAACTCGGTAGAAAAGTTGCTATTACCGGCAGAAGTATGGAAGAAAACTTCGCTATCGCTCAAGAAATGAACTTAATTAAGATTAAAAAAGGAACAATAATACCGATAAAAAACATAAACAGTTACCACGACAAAAAAATCTTAATATTAACAACAGGAGCTCAGGGAGAAGAATTTGCCGGACTTTCTAGAATGGCCTCTAATACTCATCGACAAGTCAAGATAAAAAAGGGAGATACTATTATATTCTCTTCTTCGGTTGTTCCTGGAAACGAAAAATCAGTTCAGGTCTTGAGAGATAATCTAGCCAGAAGAGGAGTAAACTTGTACCACTACAAACACTTAAACATTCACTCCGGTGGTCACGCCAAGCAAGATGAATTAAGAGAAACCATGGAGATGGTCAAACCCGACTTTTTTATGCCTATCCACGGCCACTACTACATGAGAAGCGTTAACGCTAAGGTGGCTCAAGATACGGGTATAAAAGAAGAAAACATAGTCGTCGGCGATAATGGACAAATTGTTGAGATAACCAAAGACAAGATACAGCTTTTAAATGAAAGTGTTCCTACAAACTATGTGATGGTTGACGGTTTGGGTGTCGGTGATGTGGGAACAGTTGTTCTTAGAGATCGCCAACACCTAGCCGAAGATGGAATGTTTGTGGTTATAGCCGTAATAAACTCTAAAACAGGAAAGGTTATGGGAAATCCTGATATTATATCTCGGGGCTTTGTTTACCTTAGAGAATCAAAAGAGTTACTAAGAGAGGTTAGAAATAGAACAATTAAAATTGTAGAAAAATCAACAACTGGCAGACACCCTATAAACGAAGCTAGGGTAAAAGAAAACGTTAGAAAACAAGTAGGTAAATTTTTATTTAAGAAGACAGAGAGAAATCCAATGGTATTGCCGGTAATAATAGAAGTATAAGAAGTAGCTTTTTAAGGTTTTAATTTTTAATTCTTGAGAGTTTCTCGTTAAAACTCTCCACAAAACCCTCTATTTCTACCATCTTAGTCTTGATAACATCTTTATCTTTTCCTTCTAATGTAAGACGCCATACATCTTGGGTGTTAGAAGTCCTAAGATTAAACCACCAGTCCCTAAACTCAACAGTTAGACCGTCTACCCAAGAAACCTTACCCCCACTGGAAAGCTCGTCTTTTAAACTGCGAAGAATTATTTTTTCACTTTCTTCAATAAAATTTATTTTAGAGTTGATTAAATAAAAATTACTTTTTAGTGGTTCTAGCAACTTAGAAATGGGTTTTTTCTCTCCGCTTAAAACCTCTAAAACTTTTAGAAGAGCAAATAGAGCATCATCTCTATACTCTAAATCTTTAAAAAAGTAGTGGCCAGAACTTTCAACACCAAAAAGAGAACGTTTTTTCTTCATTAAAGGTTCTACATTCGTCCTCCCAACGGGAGAGACATGAACTCTACCTCTAAAATCTTCAGCAACACTTCTAGTCGTCTTGCTAAAAGAAGCAGTAGTGACCACGCTCTTAAAACGAGAGGTTGTGGGAAAATAGCAACTAATAAATAAAGAAAGAATGTCTTGAGGAGGTATAAGATTTCCTCTTTCATCAAAAAAGACCACCCTGTCTCCATCAGCATCAAATAGAGCTCCTAATTTATAACCCCCCTTTTTTATAGCCCAAGATATATTAGCTTGAGAACTCTTTTCAAGAGGGTTGGGAGAGTGCCCTGGAAATTTTCCGTTAGGATCCCTGTTCAGAGTGGCAAAATTAACTTTAAGTTTGTCTAAAACTTTTTCTAAGAAAAAACCAGTGGTGCCGTTAGAAAGATCGACTAGTATCTTGTCTTTTGTTTTTATCTTACCCACTCTTTTTAATAAATAATCTCGATACTCTTCTGAAAAATCACCCTTGGATAAAATCCCCCTCTCTTTGCTTGAAAAAGTTTTTTTACTACCATAAAAAAACTTTTCTGCTGTTTCTTCTATCTCATTGAGCCCGTTCCCTATGTGAATAGAGCCCTTTTTTCTAGAGTAGATTTTAATTCCGTTCTCATTGGCAGGATTGTGCGAAGCCGTCACAATAACAGCGTCTTTTTTTCTATCTCGCGAGATCCAACTTAAAAAGGGAGTGGTCACCAATCCTAAGTTTTTAACATCAACTCCAGCATCTAAAAAAGTATCAGTAAGAGAACGGGCTAAAGATTGAGAGGACAAGCGAGGATCTACGCCCAAGAAAATTTCTTTAGACCTTAAAACGCTAACTATAGCATTAGCAATACAGCCAAATTTCTTCTCGTTTATTTCGCCCGGATACTCTCCCCTAATATCGTAATCGTGAAAAACGCTCTTGAATGCTTTTAGCCTTTCTTTCTTTTCCTTAGGTTTTAGAGATAAAAAATCAAAATCCATACCTTGTTCATAAAAATATTAAAGTCTCAATCATCTCTCGACTGATCGAGAGTCGTTGAGCTTCAATATTGTAATAGTAAAATTGTTCTTGTGTTCTTGTATTCTCGTATTCTTGTGTTTTAATTATAACATGCTAAGTATAGGTATCGTCGGCCTGCCCAACGTAGGTAAAAGTACGCTTTTCAAGGCCTTAACAAAAAAACAAGTAGATATAGCCAACTACCCCTTCACCACTATTGATCCGAATGTTGGCGTTGTGGGCGTTCCAGACAAAAGACTGGAAGAGATAGTCCGCCTTTTAGAACCAAAAGAGAGCTACCCGGCGGTGGTAGAATTTATAGATATTGCAGGTTTAATAAAGGATGCTCATAAAGGAGAAGGTTTAGGAAATCAATTCCTTTCACACATCTACGCGGTAGATGCTATCTTGTTTTTAATTAGGCTCTTTAAGGATAAGGACACAGAAGAAAGCGCCCAAGATCCCGAAGAAGAACTGTTGATTATTAAAAACGAACTAGAGAAAAAGGATGAAGAAATAACAAAAAGAGACAGCTCAGCCCCACTTCTTTCAAAAAAACCGTTTTTTATAGCTTGTAACAGAGGGAAAGACAATCTCTCTTTCGATGGGTGTAACTTAGAAATAGACGCCAAGATGGAGCTGGAAATGAGCGAGATGAATAAAAAAGAAGTTGAAGAACTGGGCCTAGAAAGCGATCTGCCTAAGTTAATTAGAAAAGCTTACGAGACGCTTAATTTAATATCTTTTTACACTATTAAAGGAGGTAAAGAGATTAGAGCTTGGCCTATAGAAAAAGGAACAAATATTTATGATTCAGCTGAAGTTGTTCACTCTGACTTTAAAGAAAAATTTATAAGAGCCGAGGTTATTCAATGGAGTAAATTATTAGAAACCGGCGGTCCTGTGGTAAACTCGTCAAATCCGTGGCAAAAAGCCCGAGAAAAAGGATGGATAAAAACAGAAGGAAAAGATTATACAGTTCAAGATGGCGATGTTATTGAGTTTAAGATATGATTAGAATAAATATTAAAAAGGATTGACCTAAAAGTATTAAGATGCTAAATTAGGTGAGTAAAACTATGGAAAACTACGATATAACCGTTATTTTGCATCCTCACGTAGGTGAAAAAGATCTTCAAAGCTTCGTTCAAGAAACAGAGGCTTATTTGAGTAAAGAAAATTTAAAGATAGAAAATAAAGAGATAAAACCTAGCGAACTTCTGGCTTACCCTATTAAAAAACAGACTCAGGGTCACTTAGTTAACTTTTCTATCTCGAGTAGTGTAAAGAATGATATTTTAAGCTTAATGAACCAGTACTTAGCTCCCAAAGAAGGAATTTTAAGAAGATTGGTTATATCTAAACCAGATACTGGAAAAAAGTCTTCACAACCAACTTCGGTAATTGATCAATTAAGAGCTCGGGATAAAACATCTGAAAAGACAAGAGTAGAGACAGCTCCTGTTAAAGAAAAAGTTCCAGAAGAAAAAAAAGAAGAAGCCGACTTAAAAGAAATAGATGAGAAGATAGAAGAATTACTAAAATAAGTTCTAATCTATAGATAGATATAATATAATCTTAATCTTCCTAATAAAATATTCAGGTCATTAAGATTAACTAATAAGAAAGAGTTAAAAGAGTAAAACGTATTAGTATTAGTGGAGCTACTGACAATCAGTGCTCATAAAATAAACATTAAACTATGAATTTAAATAAAGCTTTTGTCTTAGGAAGATTAACAAACGATCCCGACAGCAGAGTTTTACCCTCGGGAAGCCCGGTAACTAATTTTTCTGTGGCAACAAACCGAATCTGGAACAACAAGGAGGGAGAGAAGCAGGAAGAAACCCAATTTCATAACATTGTTGTATTTGGCCGTCTAGCTGATATAGCTTCTCGTTACCTAGCCAAAGGAAGAATGGTTCTTGTTGAGGGAAGAATTCAAACACGATCTTGGGAAGGCTCAGACGGCAATAAGAGGTACAGAACAGAAATAATTGCTGAAAACATTCAGCTCGGACCAAGATCAGCCAATGATCCGGCTTCTGAAAGATCTTCGGATAAATCTGATGAAGATAAAAAAAGTGAATCTAGTAAAGATGACAACATTCCTGTTATAGATCAAGATGAAGAAGTAGATACATCTGATATACCCTTTTAAATTTTAAAAAATTAAGAACTATAAGCTTTTAGGATATGAATAACCAAAATCAAAAACAGTGTTACTTCTGTGTTAACGATGTTGATTTTATTGATTGGAAAGATACAGAGATATTGAAAAAGTTCATCTCTCCCCAGTATAAAATCACTCCAAGAAAAAAAAATGGAGTATGCGCCAAACACCAAAGACGCTTAACTAAAGCAATAAAAAGAGCTAGGATAGCTGCTCTATTACCCTTCACTCCCGTAAGAAGAAAGTAAGGAAAAATAAGGAAAAAATAAACGGCTCACCCGGGTGAGCCGTTTATTTTTACAAAACAACCTTTTCTTTTATCTAAATATGTTACTTAGTTGTTCAACATTCAATGTTGAACAACTATTCTATGCTTCTTGAACCGCTTTCTTAATATCTTTAACTATACTGTTGGCTAATTTAGAGTTATCACGAAGATAATCTTTAGATTGCCCCACACCCTGTCCTAATCTCTCTTTACTATAGCTATACCAAGCTCCAGCTTTTTCGACTACACCATATTTTGCTCCTGTCTGAATAATGTCAGCCAGTCGAGAGATGCCCTCATTATACATAATATCAAACTCGGCAGTTCTAAACGGCGGAGCTACTTTATTTTTAACAACCTTAACTCTGGTCCGGTTACCGACTATTTCTTCTCCACTCTTTAGTTGAGCTGCTCTTCGAATATCAAGACGAACTGACGAGAAGAATTTCAAAGCATTACCTCCCGGAGTTGTCTCTGGATTACCAAACATAACCCCTATCTTCATACGAATCTGATTGGTAAAGATGACAGCAGTGCCAGATTTAGACATTAAATTAGTTACCTTACGGAGGGCTTTTGACATCAATCTTGCCTGTAAGCCAACTTGCTGATCACCCATCTCACCCTCTATCTCTGCTTTAGGAGTTAGAGCGGCCACTGAATCAACTATAATTACATCTATATTACCTGACCTAACCAGAGTTTCTACAATATCTAAAGCTTGTTCTCCTGTATCGGGTTGTGATATTAAAAGATCATCGATCTTTACGCCTATTTTTTTAGCGTAATCCGGATCAAGAGCGTGCTCAGCATCGACAAAAGCGGCTACCCCGCCTCTTTTTTGAGCTTCAGCTATAATATGTAAAGCAAGAGTGGTTTTACCGGAACTTTCTGGTCCGAAAACTTCAACCACCCTCCCTTTGGGAATTCCTCCCACACCAAGAGCAATATCTAAGGAAAGAGAACCGGTTGGTATAGCATCAACATCAACCTTCTTAGCCTCACCAAGCTTCATAATGGCGCCTTCACCAAACTTTGTCTTAATCTCTTTTACCGTCTTGTCTATATCTGAAGAAGATTTTTTATCTTTTTTAGCCATTTTTAGATTAATTTATTGTTGGTATATAATTCTACGATTTATTGTCGTCTCTTTACCAAAGCGACTCACGGCTTTAATACTAAATATATTTAATCCCGGCAAAAGATCTACTTCTTTATTAAAAAATCTTTCTGAATTCAAAGAGACAAGCTCGTTGTTAATAAATACGTCCACACCTTCGCCAACTTCTCCTTTTATAGCAGTGCTATCTTTGATAATTACCACTTCGCTATCCTGTGGTTCAGTAATTTTGAGTTCCGGAGCAGAAAAAACGGCGCTCACTTGGTAGCCAATATAACCCAAAACAACTAAAAAAACAATTGAAACCAGGGTAATTCTAAAAGTTCTAGGCGATATATCTTTTACTAATTTTAATTTAGAAAAATAGCTTTCTCTCGGCTTATTCTCATCATCTTTTAAGTTTTCTTCTAAAATTTCTTTCTCGTAAGCCTTAACCAGCTCTTCAGAGTTACAGCCAATTATTCTAGCGTATTTTCTAAGAAAGCCCTTCACATAAACACCAGAAGGAAGTTTAGACCACTCGCCCTTCTCCATTCTTCTTAGGTATTTAACTTGAATCCCCGTCTTTTGAGAAACGTCCTCTAAATCTATATCTAGAACTCTTCTTCTTTGAAACAAGAAGTTTGATAGACCTGATTTGTTTTTAGAGAATTCCTCACTCTTCGTCTTCTTCATTATAATTAGAACTAAACTCCTCCGAGCCTTCTTCTGAAGGAGCACTTATTAAAATTTCTCTAGGCTTAGCTCCTTGAGAAGACCCAACCACTCCCTCTTCCTCTAGCATATCTAAAAGACGAGCTGCTCTCGCATAACCCACTCTCAATCTTCTCTGAAGCATAGAAGCCGAAGCTTTGTTAGCTCTCAAGACCAACTCTCTAGCTTCTGGATAAAGATCATCTTCGTAACTAGTACCGGTAAATTGATCTAGGTCTATATCTGAAGAAGATTTTTTGCCTTCTAAAGCTTGATCTAAACTAACACCCTCGGTCTCTTCTTCATCTGAGACTGGTTGATTTTGAGTTGAAAAGTTTTCTTGTAAGAAAGAAACAATTTTTTTAACCTCGTCTTCAGAAACAAAAGTTCCTTGAAATCTTTTTGGTTTTGTAAAGTCGTTACCGATAAAGAGCATATCACCACTCCCTAATAATTTTTCTGCTCCAGCTGAATCTAAAATTGTACGAGAGTCTATCTGTGAAGCAACTTGAAAAGCGATACGGTTAGTAATATTAGCTTTTATAAGACCAGTAATAACTTCAACAGATGGTCTTTGGGTAGAGACGATTAAGTGGATACCAACCGCTCTAGCCATCTGAGCTAACCTTACAATAGCCCCCTCTACCTCTCGACCGTAAGCGGCCATAATATCAGCCAATTCATCTATAACAATTACTAAATAGGGCATAAACTCGCCGTCTTTTTCTTTTTTTTCTTTTTGATTATAACCCGCTATATCTCTAACCTTTGACTCAGATAAAACCTCGTACCTTCTCTCCATTTCACTCACAGCCCACTTTAAAGCGGCTATAGATTTATTGGGTTGAGTTATAACTGGTGTTAATAGATGGGGAATACCGTTGTAAAAAGTAAGCTCCACTCTTTTAGGATCAATCAAGATAAGACGCAAAACTTCTGGCGAGTGCTGAAATAGAAGAGTTAAGAGTAAAGAGTTTATAGCAACACTTTTTCCGGTTCCCGTGGCACCAGCTATCAACATATGAGGCATTTTAGTAAGCGAAGTCCAGTAAGACTCGCCTGCCACATTTCTTCCGATAGCAATATTGAGAGGTGTTTCTGATTCTTTCGGATTAAAATCACTCAACATTCCCCGCAGACGAACGATCATTGACTTCTTGTTTGGTATCTCTATACCCACAAGAGACTTACCTGGAATAGGCGCCTCAATTCTTATGGGGTGAGAAGCTAAAGCTAAAGCTAAATCGTTCTGTAGCGCTGTTAGTCGCGACAATTTGACTCCCGTGGCGGGCTTTAAGGTAAATTGAGTTATAGAAGGACCAACATTAACTTCGGCCATCTCAACAGGAATGTCGAAATTTTCTAAGGTTTTCTGAATTATAAGAGCGTTTTCCTTAATATCACCGCTAATCGGCGACCCTGTTTCTTTTTCTAAGAGGTCAAGTGGTGGATATTTATAATCTTTAGAGAGAGGAATAATATTAAAACCAAAAGACTTCTTTTCATCTTTATTGGAAGAACTTTCTTCTTTCTCTGATTTAGGAGCGTTTACTGTAACTGTCTCGTCCGCGGGACGAGGTGGCACTCTGTCTTTTTTCTTACCCGTCAATCTTGTGACACCACCAAGGGTGTTTAAAAGACCTCTTTGCTTAACCTCTTTCTTTTCTCCCTCTGATGTAAAGACGTCTCTAGCATAGCTTTTAAGAGGAATGCGGAAAGTTATTAGAATACCTGAAATAAATATAGCTCCAAATGAAACAAGAGAGCCCCAAAAACCTATTGCTTTATAAAAAGGCCAGGAAAAGAGAAAGCCAATCCAACCACCGACGTGGGAGCCGTTCCTGCCTATAATCTCTATAAACCCCAAGAGACTTAATAAAACCAAAGCACCGCCGACTATAGCAGAGGCGATGACCCTGGGTTTGTGTGATATTAAAATATAAAGAGAAGCTACGAGCAGAATAAACGGGAAGAGGAAAGCGCCACCTCCAAAAAGATAATCAAGACCTCTTGACACCCAGTTTGAAAGCCAACCTGAACTAACACCAAAATAAGCCATTGTAACTACAAGAGACACGGCCAACATAACGACGCCAAAGACGCTTGTTAGAACTTCATTTTCTAAATGGATAAGTCCAGATTTCTTCTTTTTTCTCTTTTTTCTACGGGCCATCCCTGTCCCCCGTTTAGGGAGTATTTTATCTTCTTGCAATAGCTTAATAATAGCATAAAAAAAGGCCTTAATAAAAGAATCCCCCGAGCGCATTTGCGCTCGGGGGAGGTACTACTGTTCACGCTCTGAAAGCGCGAACTTGAATGATGTCTGGAACTGACTCGGCCCCCTGAAGAGTCGCTTCGGTCGTCTCGACTTCAGCGATATCCTCTTCAGAAAGAAGCTCTTCGTTGGGTTCACCTTTAATGGTAACCACAACGCTGTCCCCGTCTTCGAAACTTCCGTCATCACGACAAAAGAAGTCTTTAGGGCCAGTGATGACCAGTTTCTGGCCAGCAACGGTGTAAAACCGCTGATCGCCAAGAATAATGGTCATTGAAGAAGGTGCTGTGATCTCCAGATTCTCAGCAGTGTAACGCACCGCATGAGATGGCTGAGTTTCATCGGGAACGAAGGTGACGTCTTTATCGACGTCCATCGGTCTGCCCATACCATTAGCACAGACTGTTAAGACGTAAGAGACAACCTCCTCGCCGTCAACCACAGCGGTAACCCGCCAAGCCCGAATGTGACTCATCGGCTTACTCGGGTTAGCTTCTCGGACAGGCCCCTGACTGCCGTCAGCATAGAGAACAAAGCATTTGCCCTCTGTAATAGAGCCCAGCACTCCTTCACGAACCCAAATGGTATCCATGCGAGGAGTCGGGTCCGTAGGATGAAGACGAACGCTCTCAATCTGGACGGCTCGCCGAAGAGCAAGATTTAGATTGTCAGGATTGGTTCCACCTTCGATGAAGGCCAGCCCTTCGCCTTCCTCTTCGCTCCGCTGACGCGGAGCCAGAGCTAGAGTCCTAACCTCAACATCAGTCATCTTCTCGGCTGGAGATCGACGTTGCGCCTCCAATATATAATCGCCGAGTCGGTGAACTGCTCGCTGAGCTCTCTTTACTTCTTGACCCATGCGTCTCATTTCTTCCGCAAAAGTTTCGCGATCTTGCACAAGATCCGCATTGACCTTTTCCTGGGCTTTTTTCTCGAGCTGGATTTGATTGTCTTTCTTCTTTACCAGATAACCAAGACCTATGGCACAGAGAAGTCCAAAGAGGCCTAAGAGAAAAATAACTACTGCTAGCCAGCTGACTCCAGAATCCTCAACAGGAATCGCCGGAGCCACCACCAGAGCCACAGCTGAGTCAATAGCCGACGCCTCGGCTTCGGGCTCGGAAACAACCTCCTCGCTCGTCAAATCTTCAGGAACGAGACCTAAAACCTGGAGACCCTTCAAGGGCTCACAGGGATAGACCAGCATCCATGTATCAAACTCGTCACTGGAACGAACCCGATCAACGAGATAGAGATTGTGAATGAGAAAGTCATCCCAGATAGGAGATCCGTAATTCTCCGCAATGCGAGCCGGACTATCTCCCATCTCGAAGTAGTAAGTGTCAGTTTCGGGCACGTAAGTACCCGGAAGAACCGAATCCCCACTAGCTGTCTGGCAAAACATGGGAGGGGGAGTGACTTCCTGCGTCTGTTGAACAGGCGCAGGAGCGACAAAAAGCGTGGACAGAGCCACAATGAGGATATTCCTCATTTTTTCCTCCTTCTTGGGTTGAAACAAAAGGTACTTCTATCAAAACTGATGCCTACGTTGTAACAAATTATACATATTTTGTCAATATATTAAAAAGCTCCCCAGCACTGTAGTACCAGGGAGCTTAAAGTTAGATTCAGAAAGAAAAGGTGACTTCTGTCAGGAAACTTTCTTTATCTCCGTCGTAGAAGACCTTGAAGAACGAATTCGTTGAGTAGGTCAGACTCAAACCAGCCAGAAGATAGTTCTCTTCTTCCTCACGCAAGTTCCACTCAATGTAAAACCGCACGTTGTGAGAGAATTGGACGTACTCTTGGACAAATCCAAGCTTCCGACCGCTCGTCTCTGCTCCTCCAACAGTAGGATGAATAAAAGACGGAAGTTTTTCCCCAAAAAGTCCAGCAGGTTCAATGATAAAACCCCGCCCAACCTTTTTCTGCCAAAAGACAGAAACGCCTTTTACGGTAAGAGCAGCTTGAGCATTATCATTCTTAAATGCGGTTGCTCGAAAGGTGTAATTCTCACCCCCCAGCCACGCCGAGACTCCGGCTGTGTAGATAGAGTAACCATTAATCGTAGCAGGCCAGTTGGTCAACTGAATTGTCTTGGGGCCAGGATAGAGATAAGGAATAGCTCCTAAGAACTGACCGAAAAGCAATGATCCCTCTGCGCCTTGGAGAAATTCGATCTCGTGGTGAAGACGAGCATAGGAGTACTTCAACTCACTAGTAGCTAACTCATACTCACCTGTTATCTGAAGGTAGTCAGACGGGTAAGCGTTGAAACCCAACCGAGTCCACTTGAAAGAAAACTCATCAACCTCTCCGCCAATCGGCATCTGAAAACTGGAGAGACCGTAGAACTCGACCTCGACTTGAGCCGAGACTGGAGAGGAAAGAGGGAAAAAACTGAAAACAAAGAAGGCAACGATGACCTTTCTCATTTTTACTCACTTTCGTTTGTTGGAGTTTTTCTAAGGTACTATATTAAATTATAATATAATAATAACTATATGTCAATATAATGTGATAATGTACTTATCTAGTAAAGACTCTTTACAAACTAAATCATCTATGCTATCTAAAAGAGTATAAAAGTACCTTCCAAAACTTTACACAAGGAGAAGAAATAATGAACACCTCTCAAGAAAGACTCACTCCCCGAGAGATCATGGAGGAGTTCGGCTACGACTACGTCTATTTTTTCCGCGAAGGCCTGGCTATAGCAGGAAAGAACGGCGAGTGGTTCCACATCAGGCCTGACGGCACCCCTGCTTACGATCAG
>CAZRHU010000005.1:0-33274 GCA_964600085.1 uncultured Candidatus Saccharibacteria bacterium | reverse complement strand
CTCTCTAGCCAATCTCTTATAATTCCCGACAGGAAACTCAATCGCTCTCTTTTTTAGGCTTGATACTTTATACTCACTACTTTCTACTGGAAACAGCATTTCTTTCAATCCTCCAACAGAGGTGCTGACAATTGGTACACCAGCCGCCATTGCCTCAAGTACGTTGTAAGGCATACCTTCTTTGAGAGAACTTATAACATAAACATCAAAACTTCTTATCCACTGCCAGCCGTCCTCTATGCGCCCCAAGAAGAAAACTCTATCTTTAACCTTGGTATTGTGGGCAATTATATTTAACTTTTTATTTTCTGGCCCATCGCCAATAATTACTAAAATATGATTTTCTGGTAAGTGTTTTAAGCTCTTTATCATTGTTGGCAGGTCTTTGGCGGGGTAGTGATTAGCCACCGTTCCTATAACTTTTGTATCAGTTGATAATTGATAATTATTACTTGAAAGCTTATCTCTTAGCCACTTTCTAGCTCTATTACGTGAAGCAAAACGAACTTTTTTTCTCTCTAATCCGTTATAAATAGTAAGAAGCTTTTTTGGGGGAGCGACGCGGTATTTTATTGCTTGATCTAGGTCGTAGTTAGAGACGCAAATTATTCTATCTTGGAAAAGACCCGCAACTTTGCTTAGTAGAATCCAGAGCCATCTAACTTTACCACTCTGTATTTTTTCCGGTTCGTTGAAGACCCAGCCGTGGGCTGTAAATACTACTCGGGGGACACCGGCCATCTTAGCTGCAATTGCTCCGAGAAAACCCATCTTAGAGCTATTTAGATGGACTATGTCGTAGTCTTCGTCTCTAAATACTCTAAATAGATTAATAAAGGCCTTATAATCTTTTCTGGTAGGGAGGAATCCTTTCCATAAACTTCTTCCCAAAGAGGGTAGAGAGATAGTTCTTATGTCGTTTTCATCCGCCCACCTTAAAAGTGTTTGGTCTTCGCTCCCTGGAGCAATTGTTACGTCATATTTTTTCTTCAACCCTAAAGATAGGTCGCGAACATACTTTTGAGCTCCTCCCAACTCGCCCAGGGTGATAGCGAATAAAAGCTTTTTCTTGTCTAATTTTTGTTCTTCCTTTCTACTCATAGTGCTTTTATACTAGCAAACTAAGTGCTAACATAACAATAATTTAGCATGAAAACACAAGAACACTATAACATTAAAACAAATTGTTTTTATGTTTTCATGCTTTAATGTTTTAATGAATAAGATAACAACATGAAGCCCCGCATTCTAATTATTAGTACGGCTTATCTGCCAATGATTGGTGGCGCTGAGATAGCGATAAAAGAGATAACCGATCGGTCGGGCTCTAATTTTGAGTTTGATCTGGTCTGCGCCAAAATAGACGAAAAACTTTTCTCAAAAGAAAAGATAGGCAATATAAATATAGAGCGGGTAGGAGAGGGTTTTTGGTGGGATAAGTACTTATTACCATTTAGAGCTTATAAAAGGGCTAAAAACAGCAATTATAGGCTAATTTGGGCTGTTATGGCCTCTTATGGAGCGTTTTCTCTCCCATTTATTAAAAGCAAGAAACCAGATCTTAAGTTTCTTTTAACCTTGCAAGAAGGGGACAAAGAAGAACACATACTCTCTAGGGTCGGGCTTTTCTATCCAATATGGAAAAAGATATTTAAATCTGCCGATAGTATTCAAGCTATTAGTAACTATCTGGCTGACTTTGCTCGTCGCCACGGCGCCACAGCTATAATTGACGTAGTTCCCAACGGAGTTGATTTAAAGCTTTTCGGAAAAACCCCAGGGGTTGGGGAGGAGTCCGCTGTGGCGGACGACGGAAGAACCCCTGGGGTTGAGGAGGAAGTTCCTTCAACATCGGATGTTTCTGTTGAGGCTGAGGTTGACGAGAAAAGCGACGCTAATAATATTACAGTCATCACAACTTCAAGATTAGTTCCCAAGAATGGGGTGGATATATTAATAAGAGCTATAGCTATAATTAAATCCGAAATCATAAATCTAAAACTAATGATTATCGGAGATGGTCCTGAAAAAAAGAATTTGAAAAGATTGGCGAGAGAACTTAATGTTGATGATATTGTAGAGTTTGTTGGCGAAGTTACTCCTGATGAAATATCAACTTACTTATCTCGGGCAGACGTGTTTGTTCGCCCGTCACGTTCCGAAGGTTTGGGCATCTCTTTTTTAGAGGCCATGGCTTGTGGTTTACCTGTTATCGGCACTCCAGTTGGGGGCATCCCTGATTTTCTTAAGCCATACAATAAACCCGGAAAGACCCCCGGGATCGAGGAGGAGTCCGCCGTGGCGGACGACGGGAGTACCCCGGGGGTCAAGGAGGGCGACAGAGAACAATTGGCAACTGGACTCTTCGTTAATCCAGAAAACCCTCAAGATCTTGCTCAAAAAATTAAATTTCTTATAGAAAATCCTGATACAGCTCAAAAAATTGCTCAAAACGGCCAAAAACTCGTTAGAGAAAAATACACTTGGGATACAGTAGCCCAGAAGATGAGAAAAATATTTAATAAATTATCGGGATGAAAATTCTAATTGCAACAGGATTATATCCTCCAGAAATAGGTGGTCCAGCAACTCATACGGTTATGATGGAGAAGTATTTGCCGAATTATGGATTTAAAGTAAAAGTACTACCTTTTAGTTCGGTTAGAAAATATCCTAAGATAATTAGGCATATTGTGTATTTTTTAAAGTGCTGGTTCTTGTCTTTTGGTCATGATGTAGTTTTTGCTCAAGATACGGTTAGTGTCGGATTTCCATCGGCTCTGGCTACTCTTTTTTCCATTACTCCGTTTATTGTTCGTGTGCCGGGCGACTATGTTTGGGAACAAGCTCGACAACGTTTTGGTGTTAAAGATGATATTGATGATTTTCAACACAAAAACTACGGCTTGAAAGTTTGGTTTTTAAGAAAAATCCAGAATTTTACTGTCAATCAAGCTAATAGAGTTGTGACACCAAGCGATTATTTTAATAATTTAGTTTCTAAATGGATTAATAATCCAAAGAAGATAGAAACTATTTATAACGGGGTAAATTTAAATTATGGAAAATATATTCGATGGAAACCCCAACCGAAAACGAAAAGAATAATTTCTGCTGGTCGTCTAGTAATGTGGAAGGGCTTTGATAAACTAATCGAATTTATGGTTGACTTGCCAGATTGGAAGTTGGTGATATTTGGAGATGGCCCAGAACGTGAATCTCTTAAGGCAAAAGCTGAAAAATTGGGGTTAGGGAAAAGAGTTGTCTTTAAGGGATCTGTGCCCCGCGATGAATTATTAGAATATTTAAAGAGTATAGATGCTTCTATTTTTACTCTAAACACATCATTTGAAAGTTTCTCATTTCAGATAGTAGAAGTAATGGATGCTGGTGTGCCTATAATTACTACTAATATAGGTAGTATTCCTGAGCTTATTAAAAATAATCGCGAGGGTGTTTTAATTGAGCCTAATAATAGAGAAGAGTTTTTGTCAGCGGTAAATCGGATAGTC
Source organism: uncultured Candidatus Saccharibacteria bacterium (assembly GCA_964600085.1). Lineage (GTDB taxonomy): Bacteria > Patescibacteriota > Minisyncoccia > JACQLN01 > CAZPCT01 > CAZRHU01. The sequence goes on along the minus strand of CAZRHU010000005.1, from coordinate 29,762 downwards.
TCTAGTGAGAGTCTTAGAGAAGATTTTGTCATAAAAGCTCAGCTTAAGGCCAAAGAGTTTTCAGTAGAAAATACAATAACTGGGTTTGTTAACCTATTTAATAGAATTACGAGATGAAAATTTTATCAATAAGCACAGATAGAAATATATTCAACGAAAAAAGCGAAGTACGACGTCGTATAGTTGATTATGGTGGGTTAGTCGATGAGTTTTGTGTTATTGTTTTTTCAAAAAAAGAGCAGGGATTTCAAGATCAGCAAATTTCAAATAATGTTTGGGTTTATCCTACGAATTCGAAGAATAAGTATAAATATATATTTAATGCTATAAAAATAGGAAAAAAAATTATCAAAAATTGGAAATTTAAAATTGAAAATTCTAGTAATAATATAATTATCACTAGCCAGGATCCTTTTGAAACAGGTTGGGTTGGTTGGTGGATTGCTAAAAAGTTTGAGTTGTCACTACAAATTCAAATTCATACTGATTTATTAAGTCCACATTTTATTAAAGAATCGTTAAAGAATAATGTTAGAGTTAGAGTTGCCAAGTTTTTAATTCCAAAAGCAGACGGAATTCGTGTAGTCAGTAAAAGAATCAGAAATTCTATAATTTCTCAATTCTATAATTTCTCAATTTCTAAAATAACCACCTTGCCAATTTTTATAGATATAGAACGAATCAAAAACATTCCTATTACGATAAATTTACATAAAAGATATAAAAGTGCTGGCAAGATTATTTTAATGGCTTCTAGAATAACAAGAGAAAAAAATATTGATTTGGCAATTAAAGCAGTGAAAGAGGTGGTTAAGAAATATCCAAAAACATTACTTCTTATAGTTGGTGAAGGATCAGAAAAAGAAAAGCTAATGGCTAAAAGTAGAAATTTAAAAGCTAATGTTAAGTTTGAAAAAACGGTCTCTTTTGAAGAGTTAATTTCTTATTACAAAACAGCTGACATCTTCCTACTTACATCTAACTACGAAGGTTATGGAATGACTTTAGCAGAGGTTGCTACAGTGGGTCGCCCTATTATTAGTACTGATGTTGGGGTGGCTAAAGAAATCCAAAATGCAAAATTGGTACCAATTGGAGATTTTGAGGCATTAAAAATTACTATAATAGAGCAGATAGAAAACCCTCGAAAAACATTTTCTCTAGAGATAGGAAGTTATCAAGATTATTTAAATAAAATGAAAAAATCCTGGAAAGTTCTAATAAAATGAAGTTACTACTAATAACCCAAAAAGTGGATAAAGACGATGATACCTTGGGTGTTTATCATCGTTGGATAGAAAAGCTTGCTGAAAAAACAAGTCATATTATTGTCATTTGTTTATATAGAGGGAGAGTGGAGTTGCCAGAAAACGTAAGAGTTGTTTCACTTGGGAAAGAAGATGGCCGTTCAAGAATAAAATATATCATTCGTTTGTATAGATATTTGAGGGAATATGACAAAAATTATGATACTGTTTTTGTCCATATGAATTCTGAATATGTTGTCTTAGCTGGTTGGTGGTGGCGATTTAAAAAAAGAAAAATTGTTTTTTGGTATAATCATTTTTTTGGAGATCTGAAAGCGAGAGTAGCTTTCTTTTTTGCTAATACAATTTTACATACATCTCCTTTTGCTTTTTCTGCTAACAGGAAAAAATCAAAAGTAATGCCCGTGGGGATAGACACTAATTATTTGGTTTCTGATCCTAATATAAAAAGAGAAAAAAATTCTTTTCTCTATCTTGGTCGCATATCTCCCATAAAAAATATAGATGTTCTTATAAAAGCCGCTAAAATACTCAAGTCTAAAAAGAAGAAGTTCAAATTAACAATTGTGGGTGGACCAACAGAAGGTAAAAAAATAGAATATGATTACTGGCAAAAAATAGAAGCCGAGGGGCGTTCGCTTAGCGATAAAATAAAATTTGTAGGTCCTATTCCTTATACAGAAACTTTGTTCTTTTACAATAGTCATGAAACTTTTGTTAATCTTACAAATTCTGGGAGCTTTGACAAAACTACACTAGAGGCAGCTTCATGCGAATCTTTAGTGTTGGTGTCCAATACCACTTTTGAAAGTGAATTTACCGCTTCTCTTCAGCAAAAATTGATGTTTAAAGAAAAAGACTATTATAATTTAGCTAAAAAAATGGAAGAGCTAATAGATATGAACGATCTAGAGAAAAACGATACAGGAAAAGAACTGAGAGAATATGTTATTAAAAACCATAGCTTGAACAAATTAACAACAGAACTTTTAGATGTTTTGAAATAATATGTATAGCTGGCAAAAATTTTGGGAAGAAAAATTAAAGGAAATTACCACATCATCATCTTCCGTTTTAGATATTGGTGGGGGAGAAGGATTTGAAAAAATGCTTGCTCCTTACAAGGGTTGGTTTAAAAATATAAACTATAGGACTTTTGATGCTGAAGAAAAATATAAACCCGATATACTGGGCGATGCTCATAATATTCCTTTAGCCAACGAATCTGAAGAAGCGATAATATCCAAATCTGTTTTAGAACATCTTTATGATCCTAAAAAAGCGGTGGAAGAGATATTTAGAGTTTTAAAGCCGGGTGGCAAGGTTTTGGCTTATACTCATTTTATTTATCCATACCACGCTCGTCGTGGTGTTTATAAAGATTATTTTCGGTTCACTGATGAGGGATTAAAATATCTTTTCAGGCAATTCTCTCATTTAGAATTAAAAAAACACGGTGGCTATTTTACGGCATTAGCTTTCTTTTTTCCTAAGCATTATCGTCTGCGATTTTTTTTAGATCCGGTAACATATTTGTTAGATAAAGTGTTTAGAACAGAGAGGCGCAATACAACAGCCGGATATTTTATTTATGCAGAGAAATAAAGACAAGACAAAAATTGGCCTAGAAAAGTATGGGTCACTAACAGAGTTTTTTATAAAAGGAGAAGGATCTTTGCGTATTTACGAAACGATCGCCACTGGCATAAGTTTAGTCAATTCTTTTTTTATCTTAACGGCGCTTAGTATTTACCAGTTTGGGCTTTATCAATTAGTTCTTTCATTTATAGCTATTGTTAGTAGTTTAAACTTTAAGCTTTTTGACGGTATGGTTGGTATTGAGATGAGGCATATTTTTAATAAAAGCAAACTAAGTTCGGCAAAAAAAATGCTAAAAGAATATGCTTTTATAAAAATCTTTCTCTCTTCAGTCTTGGCGGTAATGGTTTTTTTTGCCTCCGGTTTTATAGCTAAGTACTATGGCTCGGATATAGGTCTTTTTGTAAAAATAATCAGCGTTCTTTTGGTTATAGAGGCCCTAATATCCATAGAAACTGCTTTTTTTAAATCGATCTTCTCTTTCTCTTATTTTGCAATTCCTCTTATTAGGGAACTTTTAAAATTAGTTATTCTTGCTTGTTTTTTCTTTTTTGGTAGTTTGGGCGTTGCGGATGTTTTGGGAATACATATTTTAGGTTGGTTGGGAGCTCTTATTCTTACATCCTTTTTGTTTCTAAAAGAATATAAAAAGGTATTTAGAAAAATTTCTTCTTCTTCTGGCTCTTTATTAAAAAACGTCTTCAAAAAACACGGAAAGTGGATATTATTGCGCCATGTTTTTTCTCGCATAACGAAAAATACTACTCCCTGGTTGATTAAAATATTTGTTAGCGTGGAGGCAGTTGCTTTGTATTCGTTAGCTCGTAATCTCGTATCGTTATTAGAAGAAATTATTCCTGTTAATATGTTTCCTTGGGTTTTCTTGTCCAAAATAGACAAGAAAGAAGAAATGAAATATCTTTTTAGTCGTTCCACAAAATATGTTATATGGCTTGGTTTGGCTATTTTTGTGATAGGATTTTTTGTTTTTCCTTTTGTTATAAATATTATTTTACCGAAATATAATACAGCTATGCCTTTATTTAAATTAATGCTTTTAGTTCTGCCGATTTTTGGTTTTTATAAACTTCTTAAAGGAACTCTTTCTGTTCTTAGGGAATATAAGATCTTAGCATTAAGAGTCTTTACTGAAGGTGTGGTCATGATAGGAACCTTAGTAATCTTTTTACCCACGATTGGTGTTTATGGAGCTGTTATTTCCTATATTGCTATCTATATAGCTAGAGTTATATTCTTTTATCCCGCTTTAATTAAAGCCCATCCACACTTTAAACTTTATTTTGGTGATTTTTTAATTTTTGATAAATATGATTTCGATTTTACGAAGAAAATCGGGGTTAATTTTTTAGAGATTTTTAAAAATTATTTTTCTAAGTTAAGATTTAAGAATGAGGCAAACAAGTAAGACAATATTTATAACAAGCTTTTTTGGATTGATTGGTCGTAATATTTTGGCGACCGATTTTCTTGAAATATTAAAAAAACGCAATGATTTACGAGTAGTTGTTTTAGCTCCTCAGCAGAAAGTAGAATTATACAAAAAAGAATTTGAATCAGAAAACGTTACGGTTGAAGGAATAAAGCTAAAAAAACCAACTAAGCTCGAACAAGTTTTTACAATTTTATTTTGTCATCTATCTGATACTTCTGCCTGGCGGATTCACCGTTTAATTTATAGAAAAAAGAGAAAAAAATATCACCTCTCTATTATTTATTGGATTATTTCTAAACTGGGTAAATTATATTCTATTAGAAAAATAGCTCGCTGGCTGGATTATAAGTTATTACCAAAAGACAAATTTAGAGAGTATTTTGAAAAATATAAGCCCGATATTGTTTTTGCTACCGATATTTTTCAAGAAAACGATATTGAAATTATGCGCGAGGCTAAAAACAGAGGGGTGTTTTTAGTTGGTATGGTTCGTTCTTGGGATAATATTACTTCCAAAGGATTAAATCGCGTAATCCCAGATAAGCTGATTGTTAATACCCCAAAATTAAAGGAAGAGGCAATAACATTGAACGATATAAGGGAAGATAATATCCATATTGTAGGTATCCCTCATTACGACTCATATTTAAAGGATAAAAGAACACCAAAAAATGAACTGTTTAGTAAGCTTGGTTTAGATCCCAATAAAAAAACTATTTTCTTTGCTCCTCCAAGTAGTATATATGCCCAAGACGATTCTATTACTAAAAAAGCTGTTAAGGAGCTCTTAAAAATAAAAAATACTCAACTTTTATTGCGTTTTTATATAGTGGGAGATATTGATTTGGGCGATGTTAAACCAGAATTCGGCAAAGTGGCTATAGACGATCCTTCGGCAACCAATTTCACAGAAGCAGATCTACTTGAAGGGGATAAACATCTGGCGGACCTCTTATATTATAGTAATGTGGTGGTTGCTTTTGCTTCTACTCTGGCCATAGACGCCGTTCTTTTCAATAAGCCAATTATTTTTATTGGTTTTGATGGAGATGATAATAGGCCATTATGGAAGAGCTTAAGAAGGTTTTATGACTATGACCATCAGAAATCAGTAGTAAAAACAGGCGGTGTTAAGTTAGCTAAAAATATGAATGAGTTAATTGATTATGTTAATATCTATTTAGATAATCCAAGAGAAGACGAAAAAGGAAGAAATGAGATCATAAAAGAAAGAATTTGGAAATTAGATGCTAAATCAGGTAAAAGATTAGCAGAGGTAATAATTAAATATTTATAGTTTGAAAATATGAGCGAAAAAGAAATTTTTTCTTATAAATTAGCAAAAAAGGAAAGAGTTCTATGCAATTTTTGTGAAAGCGATGATCTAAAAGAAATATCACAAAAAGACAATTATGGACTAAGTGTTCAGACATGCATCTGTAAAAAATGTGGTCTTATTTTTATTAATCCTCGTATGACCAAAGAGTGGTATGGTAAATATTATACAGAAGGAGAATATAGAACTAAAGAGGTTTTGAAAGGAGAAAAAAATGAACAAGAGCAGAAAAAATTATTAAATCTTTTTAATAGGAGAACTGCTGTAGGAGAAAATATGGGTAAAAGATTCTATCAATATCTTAAAAGAGAATTGGTTATTGATGTGGGCTCTAGTGTCGGGGGTACTCTTAACGGAATAAAAAAAGTTGTTGGTGTAAATGTTTTAGGAATAGAACCATCCGTTAGAGAGGCAAACTATGCTGATGAGCAGGGGATTGAGACCATTGTTTCATTGATAGAAGATGTTGATAAAAAGAGAAAAATAACCCCTGTTCCGACGATTATTTGTACTCAATCCTTGAATCATTTTTTAGATCCTTCGTATTTTTTAAAATGGACTTATGACCATTTAGAGGAAGATGGTATATTAATTTTAGAAGTTAAAAATTTTATTCATCAAGCAGAAAAGGTAGGTAAGTTAGAAAATTCAATTCAGATTGATCACATATTTATGTTTACTCCTAATGTTTTTAAAGACTTTGTTGTTTCTGCTGGTTTTGATGTATTGTTTTTTGAAAAAGATAGCGATAGAAGTTTTAGGGAGATAAAAAAAAGAATAAAAGGAACTCCTTCTACTCATATGCGTATTGTCGCAAGAAAGTCGAAACGTAATTCTTTCGAAAAAATAATTATAACACCTAATAATTACAAGTTAATATTGAGATCTTTGAATAAATTTAAATTAAGAATCAAAGGTTATAAATATAAAATACTAAGAGATTTATGAAATATTTAACAGCTGAAGAATTGAAAAATAGAAATTGTGATGAGGCTCACGATATTTTACATAGTTGCACCGGAAAAAGCGTAAGAGATAATTTTGCCTTTGATGTTTTCGATAAATATTACTCTAAATTTTTTAATACTAAAGACCAAAGAGTTCTTGACCTTGGGCCAGCTAGTGGGGGTTTTGATAAACAGATAACAGAAGAAGGGTACTCTAATATTTACGGTGTTGATATAGATGATTACCGCCCAGAAGAAAATAAAAAATATTTTGTTGACTTTAAGATTGCAGATTTAAGTTGGGAAAAACTTCCTTGGTCAGATAATTATTTTAAAGTAGTCACCGCTTGGTGTGTTTTACCTCACTTAGAAAATCCGTTTTTTAGCGCTCGAGAAGTGAGTAGGGTTCTAGATAAGGATGGAATATTTGTCATGACCACTCCTTTTCTTACTTCAAAAGGTAGTAAGAAATATTTTATGAAGCACGATGATTTTGGTAGTTATCGTGCTTCTAATAATCATATTGTTCCATTTACAAAAGGATTAGTTCAAAAAACAATATTAAAATATTTTGATCTAATCGCGATAGAGTATCATTTTAGAAGCAAAGTCTTTAGCCAGGGGTTTATTAGGGGCAATTTTAGAAAATTAATTTGGAAAATTGCCAAAACAAATCCAAAATGGAAAAAAGAAATTGCTAAACGCTGGGCTTATAATATTTTTTACATTTTAAAGAAAAAATAATGCGTATCTGTTTTTTAAATCATGATACAGAAAAGAATACAGGAGCAGGGAGATTTGTTTTGAATTTGGTTAGTTCGCTAAAAAAGATAAAACCAGGATGGCGTTTTGATATCTTAACCCATAAAGATGGTCTGCCGACAAACCCGCTTTTTTGCGGGGGACTAAAAAACAAGCTAAAAGATTATGATGTATTCCATGCTCTTGATGGTTGGCCTTATGGAGTTATTGCCACTAATATTGGGGAAAAACTAGGGAAGAAGATTGTTATTACAGCAATTGGAACGGGAGCTGTAAAGCCACTCTATAGTTTTTTAAAAAAGCCATTTCTATCAAGAGCTTATAAAAACGCCGATGTTGTAACAGCTATAAGTAATAACACAAAAAAAGAGATATTAAAAATTATTCCTGATTTAGATATTAAAGTTATTAATCACGGAGTGAATTTTGAGAAATTTAGAAATTTAGAAAATAAGAAATTAAAAGTAGATTTGAAACCATATATACTGTCTGTAGGGATGCTGAAAAAGAGGAAGGGGTATGATTATTCAATTGAAGCGTTTAGTAAGATTGTTGATAAATTTCCGGATTTAAAATACATAATAGTTGGCTCTGGACCAGAACGAGAAGATCTTGAGTCAAAAGTTGAAAGATTAAAGTTAAAAGACAGGGTGGTATTCTTAGATAGGGTTCATGAAAAAGAATTAATTTCTTTGTATCATAACGCAGAGTTATTCCTATTATTGCCTATAGATGATGATCACGATATTGAGGGGTTTGGCCTGGTCTTTTTAGAAGCGGCTGCTTGCGGATTGCTAGTAATAGGAGGAAGAGATAGTGGAGCCGAAGATGCTATTTTAGATAACCGAAATGGATTTTTGGTCGATTCAAAAAATTCAGAAGAAGTATCAGAAAAAATTGCAAAAGTATTGAATAAAGAAGCAAAAGAAAAGTTTTTAAAAAGGTCTATTCAATTTGCTCAAGAAATGAGCTGGGATAAAGTGGCGAAACAATACATTAATAAATACAATGGATTATAAATTTATAAAATCAGCCCAGTACGAAAAAATACCTTGTAATCTATGTGGTGATAATGATTTTAAGGTGCTTTCAAAAAAAGATAGATACGGTTTTTCGGTCAGAACGGTTATTTGTAAAAATTGTGGTCTTATTTTTATAAACCCAAGAATGACCAAAGATTATTACGATAAATTTTATAAAAATGAATATAGAGAGATCCTTTTTCAATACAAGGGCAAAACAAAGACCAAGGATAAAATGTTTTCATCTTCTACTAAATGGGGAGAAAGAGTGGCTAAAAAATTAGAAAAGTTTATAAATCCAGGAATACTTTTAGAAGTTGGCTCAAGTGTAGGCGGTGTTTTAAATGGTTTTAAGAATGTTATTCCAAGTATTAGTGTTTTAGGAGTTGAGCCATCACAAGAAGAAACAGATTACGCTAATAGTAGAGGGATAAAAACTTCCTGTTCTCTTATTGAGAATTTTAAAGAAGAAATTCCGCCAGTTTATAATATTAGTATAATTAGGAGCCTAAATCATCTCTTGGATCCAGATTATTTTTTTCAATGGACTTATAACAGTTTAAAAGATGGAGGGAAGCTCATTATTGTGGTTTACGATTTTGTTAAATTTTGTGAAAAGAAAGGTAAAGTTTTTACTCAAATAGATCATCCTTTTATGTTTGTTGCGGAAACACTAAAAATGCTTGTTGAGAATAATGGGTTTAAAATTGATTATTTAGATAGAGAAGAAAATTATATTTATCTTGTGGCTTCAAAAAATAGTCTTAAAGAAAACAAGTTGCCTAACAAAAATTATTATAAGAAAATAGTGAAATCATTAAACTCGCGGAGATTATTTTTGGTAAATTTAAAATCACGATTAATTAAATGAACAAGACAATATTTATAACAAGCTTTAATCCTTTTATATCAAGAAATATTCTCTCTACGGATGTTTTAAATATTTTAAGCAAAAGAGACGACTTAAAAATAGTTATTCTTGTGCCTGATTACAAGAAAGAATACTTTAGAGATAAATTTGAGAAGGATAATGTTTTCATAGAAGGTTGTAAGATGTTAAACATAACAAAACAAGATGTAATTTTTCGGTATCTAACAAGTTCTATTGTGAGTTCTTCACGGCTGAAAATTAGACACCAAGAGCTTTTAGATAAAAAGAAAAGTTTTTTAAAGTACTTTATCTCTCGTTTGATTTCAAAGTTAAGCTTTAATTGGGCTAAAAAACTTATTAGAGTTTTTGACTATTGGACTATAAACAAAAATAATTTTCGGAGATTGTTTATAAAATATAATCCTGATTTAGTATTTTCTACAGATATTTTTCATAATGACGACATTCACTTTTTAGCCGAAGCGAAGTTTAAAAATGTAAAAACAATATCAATGGTTAGATCTTGGGACAATATAACAAACAAAGGTCTTTTTAGAGTGGAGCCGGATGATATTATTGTTCATAATGAAGTTTTAAAAAATCAGGTTGTAAAATATGAGGCCATAAGAAAAGATAAAGTTTTTATAAGCGGCCTTCCTCAATTTGATGATTATGTAAACAAAAAGAGAACCCCAAGAAAAGAATTTTTCAAAAAAATTGATCTAGATCCAGATAAAAAAACTATTCTTTTTACTCCTCACGGCGAAAGATTTCATAAGACTGATTGGCAAATTCTTAATATATTACAAGAAGAATTACCGGATAAAATTCAGTTTATAGTTCGTTTTCCTCCTAATGACACCGTTGGTTTTGGTCCGCCGATTGGTGGTTTTAAACCCGACAATCGTTTTCATGTAGAAAAACCGGGCGTTACTTTTACAGAGGGCAGATATAATGACAGAGAGGTAGAAATAGAAGACACGCAGACATTGGCTGATGATATTTATCATAGCGATTTACTCATCAACTATGGTTCCACGGTGACGATTGACGCGGTCGCTTTTGATAAGCCGTCTATTATAGTTGCCTTTGATGGGTGGGAAAAGCTACCATATATAAAAAGCGTCCGCAGATTTTTAGATTATGATCATATTAAACTTCTTATTAAAACAAAATCTTCTAAAGTAGCTCACAATAAAGAAGAATTAATAGATCAAATCAATCTATATCTAAAAGATCCGAGCGTAGACGCAGAAGGACGAAATCGTTTAAAAAAAGAGCAAATTTGGAAACTTGACGGCAAGTCAGGAAAAAGAATTGCAGATTTTATTTATGTCTACTAAACAAGTTTCAAAATATCACTATTTCAATAAAAAGTACGATAATCTCAATCGTTTTATTTCATATTATTATCAAATAGACATAATAAGATCTTTAAATGCGAGGAATATTTTAGAGATAGGCAAGGGAAATGGATTAGTTTCTAATTATCTTAAAAAGTCAGGCCTAAAAATAAAAACAGTTGATTTTGATGAGAATCTTAACCCCGATTATGTGGCTGATGTTAGAGACTTAAGTAATATAAAAGAAGAATTTGATACTGTTGTAGCATTTGAGATTTTAGAACATATTCCCTTCAAAGATTTTAAACAAGCTCTAAAAGAAATAAGCAGGATTAGCAAGAAATATGTTTTGATTTCTTTGCCTTATCGTTCAACTGGTTTTGAATTTATTTTTAAATTTCCTTTTATAAGAACATTATTTAAAAAAGATTTTTTAAGATTGTTTTATAGAATATCCCTACGATTCAAAGGATTTGAAAGTTCGGGACAGCATTATTGGGAAATAGATTCCGGTAAATGGAAGTTAAGAAAAATAAGAAAAGTTTTGAAAGAAGATTTTAATATATTTAAAGAAGTTAGTCCACCGCTAGATAGCTTCCATTATTTTTTTGTTTTAGAAAAAAAAGATGCCTAAAGAATTCAAAGTAGATTTTATTGGTATAGGTGTTCCAAGAGCTGGAACCACTTGGCTTTTTAAGTGTTTAAAAGAACATCCTGAAATTTGCGGTTCTAAATATAAAGAGACAAAATTTTTTCAGTATAATCATCTTTATGAAAAAGGGTTAAAATATTACGCTAGTTTATTTAAATCAAAGAAGTCTTGCAAGGCAAGTGGTGAGTTTTCTCCAAGCTATTTCTATTCTTCGAAAGCCGCTCATCGTATCAAAAGTCATAACAGAGATGTAAAATTTATTATTTGCTTGAGAAATCCTATAATCAGAGCCTATTCGTATTATTTTCATAAAAAAAACAAGAAACTTCACAACGAAAGTTTCGGCACTCTTATAAGAAAGTCTAATAATGTTTATTTAGAGCATGGATTGTATTTTAAATATCTGAAATATTATTTAGATCTTTTTTCGTTAGATCAGTTTTTATTTTTGATATACGAGGATTTTGACAAGGATCCAACAAAAGTAGTAAAAGAAACGCTTGATTTTTTAGGTGTTGATAACAATTTTGTGCCTAATAATCTAAATAAAAGAATTAATTTTAACGTAAAAAGCAATTATTATTTTCTGTTTTTAAGGAGATTACTTGATAATGTTTTTAATTCCGGAAAGAGCAAGGTTTATCAGTTACTATCTAAGTGGAATTTAAGAAAGAATAAGAAGAGATTAAATTTGCCACCTATGAATAGAGAAGATAGAAAATATCTTAAAAAATTCTTTAATGAGGATATTAAAAAATTAGAGAAAATAATAGGGAAATCACTTAGTGATTGGGGTTTTTAACATGAAAAAAACAATTTTTTTAGTTATTCCAAATCATATATTTACCTCTGATTTATTGCGGACAAGGTATATAAAGTATTTGTCTTCGAAATATAAAGTGGTTGTTTTCACGCCTTTTATAGATGAAGAACTGGCTAAAAGAAAAGGTTATCTTAAATCGGACGATGTAATTTATATTAAATGGAACATTCAGAGTCCAAGATTCTGGAGCTTATTTAAATTCTTAAGAATATCTTGTGTCAACGAGTTTGACTATCTTACCTCTATACGTTACTGGTACAAGAGGCCGAATTATACCGAACATACGAAAAGAAAAATAATAAGAATTTTATCTCTACCCTTCAAAAAGATTTTGACTGCTAAGTTTTTTTATTTTTTGGAAAAAAAATTGTTGCCGAGATCTAAAAAATTTGAATTCTTGGTTAATCAACACAAACCATCTTTATTAATTACGGCCACTCCTGGCTTCAATCCCTTGGAAGCTGAGCTTATAACTTTCTCGCAAAAAATCGGGTTAAGGAGCGTAGCTATGAATTTTACTTGGGATAATCTAACTATGAACTGCAAACATATTCGAAAAACGGATTATCTTATTACCTGGAATAGTGTTATGAAAAAAGAAGCCACAGATATTCATGATTATCCAGAAGAAAAGATATTTGTTTCCGGAGCACCGCGTTTTGATCCTTACTTTGATAAAAGAGCCTCAGATCCAGGCAGGGAAGAGTTTTTGAAATCTAAAAATTTAGATCCCCAGTATAAAACGATTTTTTATACCACCGTTACAAAAGCCTATCCTTTTCAGAAAAAATATATCCAAGATTTAATAGAATTAAGAAAAAAGGGCAAGATTCCTTATGTTAATCTTTTTATGCGAATTCATCCATTAGATCTTTTTGAAACATATAAAGAATTTTTGAATGAGCCTAATTGTCATTTTGAAAAAGCAGCAGAGGGGATAAAAAATAACTCGGGAAAAGAAATGATTGAGATGGGATATAAAGATATGTTAAATCTTAAACATTCTCTTAAATATACAGATATTAATATAAATTATGCTTCTACAATATCCATAGAGGCGGCTATATTTGATGAGCCAATTATTAATATAGGATTTATTAATAGGTTTGCTTTAGCTTATGAATTTAACCACTATGAACCAATTTATAAAAGTGGGGCTGTGCGTTTAGTGAAAAAAGATAGAGACTTGCCGGAACTTATTAATATGTATTTAAAGAATCATTCTCTAGATTCTAATAATAGAAAAAAGATAGTAGACGAATATGTGGAGTTTACTGACGGACTTTCTTATAAAAGAAGCGTTGACTTCTTGGATCAAATTTTATGAATATCTTAGGTGATTATATAGCGGTTAATTATCACTATGTTCGAAATTCTTCTGAAAAATGGAGGGGTATTTTCCCTTGCTCTATTGAAGAATTTGAAAGGCAAGTAAAATTTTTATCCAGAGAATACAGAATAGTATCTGTTCTGGAAGCGTATGAATCGGCCCAAAAAGAAAAAGAAGGCAAGTTTTGTGCTATTACTTTTGATGACGGACTAAAAGATCATTATCAAAACGTTCTGCCTATTTTAAAAAAATATAATGTTATCGGAACTTTTTTCATCATCACATCTACTTTTGATGGTTATTTACCAAACACTCACAAAACTCATATTCTCCTTTCAAAATTATCTTCAGATGAATTGATAAATAAATTTAACGACTATCTTTCAGAAAACTACTCGCACCTGAAAGAAGAATATTGGATTCCAAAGGATAGGCGCATAGAAGACAAGAGAGCCTTTGATGATATTCCAACAACTAATTTTAAAGAAACCCTTATTGCAACATTACCTGAAATTAGAGAAGGATTTTTAAGTTTTTGTTTTGGCGATTTGAACTTAAACAAAATAGATTTAGCTAAGCAGTTCTTTATGAGCGAAGAAGAAGCGTTAGAAATTTATAAAGAGGGGATGATTTTAGGTAATCATACACATCATCATCATACCTATGATTTGGTTACCGAAGAGCTGCTCCGTAAAGATCTTCAGCTATCAAATAAGGTTTTAAATAAAATAGATGGTGACTCTATAGATATTTTTTCTTATCCCAACGGGAGAAGTAGTGATTTAGCAGTAAAGGTTTTAAAAGAAGAGGGGATAAGCTATGCTACTACCATTAAGAAGCGAGATATTAAAAAAGGCGATGATCCTTTTTTGATTCCACGTTATGATACCAATAATATAAAAGACTATTTAAATCAGATTTAATTTATGGATAAACAAAAGAAAATAACAAAAAAGTTTTTTGATGATGTCTCTAAGGAGTGGCACGAGAGAACTTATGATCCTGAGGGAGATTATGTAAAGTTTCCTGTTAACCGTTTGAGAAAGGATGTTGCTTTGAATGAAATAAAAATCTCAAAATTAAAAGGTAGAGTTTTGGATATTGGTTGTGGAACAGGACAGATGGTTATTGATCTATTAGAGATGGGAAGAGATGTGAGGGGAATAGATATAACTCCTAAAATGATAGAAGAGGCGAGGAAACATCTAAAACTTTCTCCTAAGGCTAAGAAAAAAGCAAAGAAAAATACTTTTCGAGCTATGGATTTAAAAGAGCTTTCTAATGGTAGGGAAAAATTTGATGTTGTTACAGGCTTGGGTCTTCTGGAATATTTAAGTACTGACGAAGAATTATTTTCTGTCTTAAAGAAGGTTGTTAATAAAAATGGCTATGCTCTGGTGGAGTGTCGAAATCAGATTTTCAATCTTTTTACTGGAAATAAATACACAAAAGAAGAAATAAAATCAGGTAATTTTAGTCGTTTAATAAAGGAGTTTGAAGATATAGAAAGATGGAGTCCTGTAGATGGAAAAGATATTCCTAGGATTGAAAAAGCGGTAGCTAAAGATGTGTCCGATTTTCTTAAATTAGCTATTGGTAATAAAAAGTGGAATAGAAAAGAAACTAGAAAATATAGCAGTTATCCAAAGAAAATGGTCAGACGTCAGCATACTCCAAATGATTTAGCAAAGAGCGCTAAAAAATTCGGTTTTAAACTAGAATATGTAGTTTATTATCATATGCATCCTTATTTGCCGATTTACGAAAAATTATTTCCACAAATATATAATCGCATCTCGGAAATTATGACTCCACTAGGTAGAACTTCTCTCGGTTCTTATTTAGGATCTGCTTTTGTAGGAGTTCTCAAAAAGAAATAAATGTTTTTAAAAAGACAAAAATGGGTTTTTGTAGTTGTTTTCTGCGCAATTATAGTCGGCGTATTTTACGCTGGTCCTCAAGCGTTAATTTGGAAAAAATTATCTGATCAGGGCAAACCTTTTGTGTCTATCCAGATGACGCATAGGGGAGATATAAATCAGGTCTACATGCCCAAAGCTAGAGAAGTTTATGACGGCCACTTTCCGCCGGTAGATTTTCACCAAGAAAACACAAAGGAATTATCGTCTATATTTCCCGCCTTACCTCCTTTAATCTTTTCTATTTTTCTTTTTATTTCCAGGGGGGATCCTAACGTCGCCATGCTAACAGCCGATTTTGTTTTACCGGCTATTATTTTTATCTTTTTTTATGTATTAGGGCGTGTAGTTGTAAAAAATAAATTATGGTCTTTATTCTTAGCGTTCTTAGGAACTCTTACTCCGCTATCTATTCATCTTCCCCATGCTTTTAAAAGTGTTGATAACTTCTTAAATATAGCTGTTAAAAATTTTTATCTCTTAGTAAATACTAAACTAGATAAGCTTTTCTTAGACAGAATAGATGATCCACTGCTTACTTATTTAGTTTTTATTCCGGCTATTATTTTACTTTTTTATTTTTGGCAAAAACCTAATAAAAAAACAGCTTTTTGGGCAGGTCTTTTTAACGGTTTTCTTGCTTACACTTATTTTCACTACTGGGTTTATATGATGGTAGTAATAGGTATTTTGTTTTTTTTAACTTTGCTATGGAGAAGAGAGAAGGTAAAGCCGTTTCTTGTGTTGCTTGGAATTTTAATAGCGACCTTGATTCCTTATTTTGTAATGTATTTTCAATTCAACAATCTTTCTTCAGCGGTTGACTATATAGCCAGAATAAAAATAGAAGAGGGAAGATTCTTCCGCTTACTGGAGCCATTTTCTGTTTTATTTGATTATATATTCTACGTCTTGTTAGCGGGATTAATTTATTGGGTATTTCGAAAAAAAGATAGAAACAAGATTTTATTATACGAATCTTTTGTCGGATCAATGTTTGTTGTTTGGAATGTTCAGTTGGTAACTGGTTTTATTCCTCACCCCGATCATTTTTGGAAAGCTATATCTATGGCGGTTTTGGTTATTTTATTTGATATAGCTTATCAAATATCAAAAAAGATAAATAAAAAATATATTTTTGCCGGTTTAATAGTTTTAATGGTTCTTTTAGGAGTAAAGAAAATAGTTAATCTTATTTATTTTATAAATCCGGAACCGCAATTTGTAGAAGCGGGAACTTTTGAATCGTATACTTTTGATAAAGATATTGTTGATTCTTGGCAGTGGATAGAGAGCAATCTTCCAAAAGAGCCAGTAATACTCTCTGATTCTCTGGTGACTTCTATATATCTTCTTTCTTATACTTCTGCTCGTCCTTATGTGATGACTGGTTTTAATACAATTGCTCCGAACGAAGAAATTGCTAATAGATTTTTAATGGCTAACAAATTATTTAATGTATCGGCAGAAGTTGTTAAGGAAAGATTAAAAGCCAGTCCTATGAGTAATTCAGAAGAGTGGCAAAGAGGGGACAGACATTCTGCTTTTAATAAATTCAAGAGTGCTCAACATATGTTTTATAATGCTTTTAGGCAGGATACAGCGGAGTATAGATATATAAACGAAGAGATAGCGAATAATCTAACTAAAATATATAAAAAACTTAATATCTCGTGGGAAAATTTACCAACCGAATACGTTTACTACGGACCATGGGAAAAAGAGTTTAGCCAGATAAAACTAAATAACAACCCCGATTTAGAGTTGTTATTTAAGAATGATTCTGTTGAAATTTATAAAGTAATAAAAAAGTAAATGTTATTTCATAAATTTTATTACTTTTTTTGCGATTTTTTTTGAATAAGGGATACAAGTAGTTATTTTGCCGGAGAATACAGACCAAAATCCAGGAGCAGGATTTGTTAATATTGTCGGTCTAGCGTCGTCCCTTTCTCTATTTGGTAAAACTATTCTGGTTGTATAGAGAGAATATAAATACTTTGCTTCTCTTACTTGAGGCATAAAAGTGCTTATTTTTTTTATATATTTATCAAATCGTCTTTTTCTTACATCAGGCTTATTATAGTAACTTATACTAAGTTTGAATTTTGGTAGTTTTCCAATACTTCTTTCTAAAACTGATAAATCAACATCGTAAAGAAGAAATTCTTTAGATCGACCAAAAGACATTATGCTTGAAAATGGCCCGTCCATAATTGCTACACCCGTCGGCTTCTTGATTGGCATTTCTATCACAGGCATCTCACAGAGTTCGTATTGGTATTTTTGCATTGGCAACCCGGTTGCTTTATGAATATTGTTTATATTGGCGTAAGTTGCGTTGACAATAGCACCGACGTAGTAGCTGTTCTTTTCTCCGTCTTTTAAATAATTAATTTTATATCTATTTCCTTCTATTTTTATAGATTTAACATCAGCGGACGTTAAAATTTTTAACTTGTGTTGCCTATTTATTTTTTTTAGTAACTTATTCCTAATATAACGAACGTCAAACGTTGGTTCTGGAACCTTCAGAGATAGAGCTATTTTATTTTTGTTTAGTTTTAAATGTTTTGGCCATGTTTTTTTATAAGGTAATCCTAATTCATTACAAAAAGCGATAAATTGATTGGGCGAAGTTTTGCTTTTTTGAGTTGCTATGCAGTAATAATTTTCCATCTCTTTTTCTGTTATAGCCTCTGGGAACATTCTGCAAAAAGCCTCTTTTGCCGACAGAGTTGTTTGTGCTGTTTCTTTGTCTCTCGGGTAGTGATACCCCATATGAATTCGACACTGGTTAACTAAAGATGCTTCTGATAAAACACTCGGTCCTTTTTCAAAGATGGTAACACCATAGCCCTTTCTAGAAATTTCTAAACCAGTAAGAATGCCAAAAATACCCCCGCCTATGACACCAATTGTTTGTGGTTTACCATCCTCTATTTTTAATTGTGCTTTTGCTATTGGCAAATATTTTTTAAAAGTAAGGGCTTTGTTATTTTTGCTTGACGAAAAATGACAAACAATATCACTAATCATTTTTTCTAAAGGTTCTTCTGGAACAGGAACAATTTCTTTATCTTGACGTATGTATGGATACTCTATAAATCTACCGTTAGAAAAAATACCGGTAAAATTAGCGATGAGAATAGGGTGTTTATTGTTTTTTAAAAACACTTTTAACAACTGTTTTTTTGGTTTTGACGATAAGTCAGATTCTATACTTAGTTTAATTTTTCTATTTTTTCCTGTTATTAATATACTCTTATTGCTTAAATGGTTTATGTTTAAATCTTTTTCCACATTAAAAATACCCATTGAATAGACAATTTGTAACATATGGGGAAGTAGGGCGGTGGTTGGGGTGTAAGAAAGAGCTCTTTTACCACTAAACTTTTGGGAAAAACTTAATTCTATTTTACTTATATCGTTTTTAATCTCATTAACTAGACTTCGAAGATTTTTCACCAAAGAAGCATAATACCACTGCGAAGCAATAACAACATTTAAATCGTTATCATTTATTAATTGTGTTATTTTTTGTAAATCTTTAGAATTTATAGCTACTGGCTTGGGTAGAATAAAATTCCTTGCTCCAATTTTTACCAATTGTTCTAGTGTGTTTGATAGTACCTTAACATGAACACAAAGATCAAAAACATCCACTTTTGATGGTTTTCCATAAGATTTTTTCCATTTTTTTGGACTACGGTATAAAGGAATACCGATAATCGAAGCTTTTTTTAGCTGACTCTTGGTTTTATTGGGGGTTATTATGCTCTTTATCTCCGCATTTTTATTTTTCTTGTATTTTGAAAAAACAAGAGTTCCGTAATTTCCTGCTCCGACTATGGTTATTTGTATTTTTTTCATACCATAAAAGATTTACTACCAGGTTATATTTTCTAAAAAAGGAGTATAATAAGGACATAATACAACAATAATAATACAATATCAATTATCAGTAATCAGTAGTGGTTTTATTTTTTTATTAGGTCTTGCTATTCTGTTATCATAGAATATTTAAATATGAGACAAAAAAAATCTCAAAAAAAAATATCAATAGTAACTCCTGTACTGAACGAGGAGAGTGTTTTGAGTGAATTTTATAACAGAGTTAGAAAAGTTTTAGAATTAAACTCAGTTTTTTTTGAGATTATTTTTGTCAATGATGGAAGCACCGACAAAACTCCATCTATTTTATTGAATTTACACAATAAAGATAGTCGGGTTAAAATAATTAGTTTTTCTAGGAATTTTGGTCATGCTTCTGCGATATCGGCCGGGCTTAATTTTGCTTCGGGAGACGCTACTATTGTTATGGATGCTGATCTTCAAGACCCCCCTGAAGTTTTAGAAAGTTTTATAAAAAAATGGAAAGAAGGATATCATATTGTTAATGGTATAAAAACAAAAAGAAAAGAGAATTTTATAAAACGTTTTTGCTACTGGTTTTTCTATCGTCTTCTATCAGGGGTTTCCTCTTTAAAAATTCCTCTTGATGCAGGAGCTTTTTGTCTCATGGACAGAAGGGTTGTTGATATTGTTAATTCTCTTCCAGAAAGAAATAGATTTCTTACAGGACTTCGTACCTGGACTGGATTTAGGTACTATAATTTAGAATTTGAAAGAGCTGATCGTTTTGCTGGTAAAACGAAATATTCTCTAAAAAAACTTTTTCGTTTAGCGGCAGATGGAATCTTTTCTTTTTCATATGTACCCCTGAGACTAACTGCTGTTTTGGGTTTCGTTATAGCTTCTATCTCTCTTATAGCTATACTAATAGTTGTTTATCTTCGCTTATTTGCCCACACCCTACCGGTGTCTGGGTTTGCCTCAACCATTATCGTAATTTTGTTTTTGGGTGGAATGCAACTAATGACCATTGGTCTTTTGGGAGAATATATTGCCAGAATATATGACGAGGTAAAAAGAAGACCTTTATATGTAATAAAAGAGAAGAAAGGATTTAATGATGAAAATTGACGATAAAATTTTGGCGATTTTAAATAAAGAACCGGTTAAAGAAAAAGATGGTCGGTTGTATTTTATTGAGAGTAAGAAATTTAATGACATAGATAAAGAATTATCGGGCGGTATTAACTGGTTAAAAACTTTTCTTAAAAAATGGCCTTGGCTCTATAATTTCTTACAAGTATTTCTTACTCCAGCCTATAGTCCTATAAGGGGACTAACCCCCAAAAAAGCTATTAAGAGTGTTTTTACAAACAATTTGAAAGAAAAAACAGTTATTAATATTGGATCGGGTACAAAAAGAATATTACCGGAAGTAATAAATTCTGATATTTATCCCTTTGAAAATGTTGATATTATCGCTGATTTAAGAGAGTTACCGTTTAGAGATAACTCTGTGGATATGGTTATTTTAGACGCTGTTTTGGAGCATGTGCCGAGTGTTGAAAATGGCATAAAAGAAGTTAAAAGGATAATCAAGTCCGGCGGTTATATTTATATAAACGTTCCTTTTCTTTATCCTTTTCACGCCTCTCCAAATGATTATAAGAGATGGACAATTGAGGGTTTGAAGTCGGATTTTAGCGAATTTAGAGCTATAAAAACCGGTATGAAAGGAGGTCCTTTTGGGACGTTACAGGGCGTGCTTATGCATATATTTGCCATCTTGTTATCTTTTAGAATAGAAAAGTTATATTTGTTTTGGTCCCAATTTTTTATGGTTCTTTTTTCACCTCTCAAGCTTTTAGATGTGATTTTCTTGATTTTTCCTTTTTCACACGAGGTTAGTTCACATATCTTTTTCTTTGGTCAAAAGGCCTAGAAATGACACAAAAAATTTTTAAAATTAGCCCAGAAGTAAAAAGGGTTTATGAAAAATTTTCTCAAAAACCCTACGCTGAAAACATTGCTACGCCTATATCTATGGAAGCGCTTTTTTGTATATTAAAAAGTAATAGACCAAAAAAGATTTTAGAAATAGGCGGAGGGATTGGAACTTTAAGTTATTTAATATTAAAAAATTCAGACTCTCAATTAGATATCATTGAAAATTTAGATTTTTGTATTAAAGAGTTAGAGAAAAACTTAGAGGGAATAAATAAAAAATATAATCTAATAAAAAGTTACGATATAGATCTGTTGAATGATAATTATGATTTAGTGGTTGTGGACGGAGGAAAGAAAGACTTTACTTATTTAATAACAAACAAGCTATCCAATAAAGGGGTTATATATATAGACGGCAACAGGCAAGAGCAACGTTCTGTTCTGAGAAAAGGATTAAAAAATAAATACATTTTTAACATTAGAAAATATATAGACAAGTCCAGAAAGCTAAAAGGCGGTTTTGAAATAAGGTATTTAGTGTCTTCCAGTATCATTATTAGAAATTTAAATTATTATTATTGGGAAATTTTTTATATAGCATCTTCTAAAATTGCTAACGGTCTCAGGAGATTGTTTGGTCAAAAATTTTTAAGGGATTATGAAAAGTAAAACGATATTTATTGCTTTGTTTCAAGGGGTTGAGGCAAAAAATATTTTAAGAACAAATATATATAAAGAACTAATAAAAAACGATTGGCTTCGGATAATTCTTTTTGTTGATAGTAAAAGTCGAGCTGATTATTATAGAAAAGAATTCAGTCATCCCAGAGTTATGTATGAAGTTGTTGATAGATGGGCTCCAAAAGGGTTAGATAAAATTTTTAGTATTTTGAAATTTTTTACTCTAAAGACCAAAACAACAAAATTAAGAAGAAGGATGGCCCTAGAAGACAGAGGCAAGACCCTTAGAGCCTACACTGTTTATTGTCTGGGAGTATTTTTTAATATTCTATTGAGCAATAAGATAACAAGAAAGATTATTCGTTGGCTTGACTTTAATCTAATTGATAATAGACGATATAAAAAATATTTTGATAAATATAATCCTGATTTAGTTTTTCTATCTCATCTTTTTGATGAAACAGAAATAGATATTTTAAGAGAAGCAAAAAAACAAAAAGTCAGATCCATTGGTTTTATTAATTCTTGGGACAAATTGACTGCACGTTGTTCTTTAAGGTTGTTACCAGATAAATTAGTTGTTTTTAATGAGATAGTAAAAAGAGAAGCGCTGAAACACACTGATATGAAAGAGAAAGATATTATGGTAACTGGTTTGCCTCAATACGATATTTATGAGGATAGAGCTCCAATAAGTAAAGGAGAATTTTTTGAAAAAATGAATCTTAGCTTAGATAAAAAACTTTTAGTTTATGCCCCCATGGGAAAAGCGTTTAGTAATTCTGATTGGGATATCATAGATCTTTTTAGAAAAGCGATAAAAAAAGAAGACATAAAAGGCGTCCAACTTTTAGTTCGTTTCTCCCCAAATGATTTTATAGACGAAGATGAATTAGAAAAAAGACCAGATTTAAAATATGACTTACCAGGAACCCGCTTTTCTAAAAAACGAGGTGTTAATTGGGACATGAATTTTCAGGATATTAACCATCTACACGATACTATTTTTCATTTAGATGTTTTGGTATGCTATACTTCCAGCATGAGTATTGACGTAGCGGTACTGGGCAAGCCAGTTATTAATATAGATTTTGAGGTAAAAGAAAAAAAAATAACTTCAAAAACACCAACCTTTTATTATCAAACAACCCACTACAGTAATGCTATAAGAACAGGTGGTATTAGTCGTGTAAAAAATAAAAAAGAATTAATAAATCAAATAAATAACTACTTGGAAAATCCAAAGCTAAAAAAAGAGGGAAGAAAAAAGCTGGTTAAAGAACAGTGTTGGAAAGTTGACGGTAAAGCGGGCCAACGAATAGCAGATTTTTTAATATCTAATCTCTAATAAAATGATTACACTTATTACAGAGCCCCAAGATTATTCACCTAAAGCCATTAGTTTTTATAAAAAATTGGGCAAGGTTTATTTTTTGCCAGAACTTTCTAAGAGCCAAGAAAAAAAGGTTTTAACAGAGACAGATATCTTAGTGGTGCGGTTAAAGCACCATCTGAACAAGAAATGGTTTGATAAAATGCCGAATTTAAAAATAATTGCCACCAACACCACTGGTCTTAATCATATTGATATAGAAGAAGCAAGAAAAAAAAAGATAAGAGTTATTTCTCTTCGTGGTCATAGAGGTTTTTTAAGAGAGATTACCTCAACTGCAGAACTCAATATTGGTTTAGCGATTGCCTTAATAAGAAATATTCCTTGGGCCCATAATGATGTAGTTAAAAAAGGGAGGTGGGATAGGGATTCTTTTAAGGGTTACCAGTTAAGAGGTAAGACTTATGGAGTATTAGGATATGGTCGTCTAGGTAGAATCGTATCTCGTTATGCTAAAGCTTTTAATATGAAGGTAATAGCTTACGACCCTTTTATTTCTGATACATTTCTAAAAAGACAGGGAATTAAACCAGTAAGCATGGACAGGCTTTTCAAGGAATCAGATGTTCTTTCCTTGCAAGTTTTATTAACTGAAGAAACGAGGGGCTTAATTAAAGAGCGCCATCTTAAACTTATGAAACCAACTTCTTATATTATAAATACTGCTCGCGGTGAAATTTTGAAAAAGGGTGTTTTATATAAAGCTTTGAAAAATAAATGGATCAAAGGAGCGGCTATTGATGTTATGCGGGACGAGTCATCTGATGGTTCTCATCTTAGAAAATCTTCTCTTTGGCAGTATGCTAAAAAAAACAAAAATTTAATCATAGTTCCTCATATCGGCGGTGCGGCTTACGAAGCCATGCAAACAACAGAAGAGTATATTGCTGATTTAGTGAAAAAATATATAAAAACCAAGAAACTAATTTAGTTTCTATGCGGTTTTAATATATACCTACCCCGCTAGAAATAGATGGGATATAAAGATTGAACAATTCTTTACTAGCAAATTTATAATAAGATGAACATAAAAGAGGTAAAAATAAATAAAAACTTAATAATTGGGCCGGGGAGGCCGGTTTTTATTGTTGCCGAGATAGGGAAAAATTTTATTCAAGAAGAAGAGGTTTTAGATCCTAAAATATATCTTAAAAGATCAAAGAAATTAATTAGATTAGCTAAAGAGGCGGGAGCTGATGCGGTTAAATTTCAAACTCATCAGGTTGACGATGAGCAGGCTGATATAGGCGTTACCTCGCCTCATTTTAAGGGTTCTGATAGATATAAATGGGTCAAGAGAAATACTGAAGCCACTCCAAAATGGTTTTGGGAAGAGCTTAAAACTTATTGTGAAGAAACGGGGATTTTATTTCACTCTACTCCGATGAGTAGGGGATCAGCGCGACTCTTAGAAAGTATCGGGGCACCATTATGGAAAGTTGGCTCCGGTGATATTTTAGATTTTGTTACTCTTGATTTTCTTGCTTCTACAAAAAAGCCGGTCATTTTTTCTTCTGGCATGAGCACCTTAAAAGAGACCGATAAGGCAATTAATTTTCTTAAAAAACGAAATGTCCCAACGGTCTTAATGCACTGTGTTTCTAAATATCCTTGTCCTCCAGAAGAATTGCATCTTAGAACCATTGAGTTTTATCGAGATCGTTATGATGTGCCAGTAGGGTTTTCGGATCATTCTGTAGGAATAGAATCAGTGGATTACACTCTTGCAGCCGTAGCCTTAGGAGCTATGGCGATAGAGAAACATTTTTCTACTAGTCGTGACTTATGGGGATCAGATCATAAGGCATCTCTTACGCCGGATGAATTTAAAATTATGGTTACTAGGGTTCGTGAATTGGAAAAAGATTCGAAAAGGAAAAAAGAAATTTTAGAAAGCGAAATTGTGAAAAAGGGGTTAGGTAAAAAAACTAAGATTTTAAAGAGAGACGAGGAAGTTTTCCGCCCACTATTTAGAAAAACTTTAGTAGCTTTAGAAAATATTCCAGAAGGAGAAGAAATTACAGTTGGTAAAGTTGGCGCGATGCGACCGCAAGCGTACTTAGCCGGTCTTCCTTCAGAGGAGTATGAAAGTGTAGTTGGAAAAAAAACTAAAAAATCAATTAAGAAATACGAGCCAATCACAAGAGAAATTTTGACTTAAAAAATGAAACTAGAACGTAAAAAAAGAATACTGGTTCCGATATTTAATCGGGCGCATTATGGGCGTCTGCGTTCTGTTTTGCGTGCTATAGAAAATCATCCCGACTTAGAACTTCAAATTATTATCGCTACCCAAGCTGCTTATGGTAATTTTTTTACCAATGTTTTTCATTCAAAGCCTCGTTCTTGGAGATTAGCTTTGCCGTGGTATTTGAGAGCAAAATTTCTTTCTTTAAATCAGAAGAGCATGCGGGAAAGTGATTATCTAACAAGAAATGTGTTAGCAGATGGTTTTAATGTGAACTCTTCAGTTTCTATATTTTTAGATGGAGGCGCTTCAGAAACCATGGCTAAGTCAACAGGTCTTGGTATTATACGTATTGTTGATGAGCTAAAAAGGTTAGATCCGGATATTGTCTTTGTTAATGCCGACAGATTTGAAATGATGGCGGTAGCTATTGCCGCTTCTTATTTGAACATTCCCTTAGCTCATAATGAGGGAGGAGATCTTTCTGGAACCATAGATGAGAATATTCGTCACTCCATCACGAAGCTTTCTCACATTCATTTTACTTCCACAGAGCAGAGCAGAAAAAGAGTTATTCAAATGGGAGAGAGTCCAGATAGAGTTATTTGTGTCGGATCTCCAGCTATTGACGTTGTTGTTGAGTTAGATCTAAATAAAGTTAAAAATGATTTTGGAGGCGTTGATATAAATAAACCCTTTATTATTTCTTTGTTACATCCGGTTGCCACAGAGAGTAAAAAATACAATGCAGAAATGGCAAATAATATGATAAAAGCTCTAAAAGAAATTAATTTGCCGATTATTTTCTTGGGATCAAATATTGACGCCGGTTCCCACGAGGTGGGTGAAGAGATGAGAGCGTGGATGAATGAAAACCCTTCTTCTGTTTACTTTACAAAACATCTTCAGCCGGATGATTTTTACGGAGCGCTGGCTAAGGCATCTTGTTTAGTTGGTAATTCTTCAAGTTTTATTCGTGAGGGTGCTTATTTCGGAACGCCAGCAGTTACTATTGGTTCAAGACAAAATAATCGCGAACGGGGAAATAATTTATTAGAAGTTGGAACAACTTTTGAAGAAATCAAAGATGGAATTAAAAAGCAAATAAAACACGGTCGTTACAAACCAGACTACTGTTTTGGAAACGGTAGGGCGGGAGATAAGATAGCAGAGGTTTTAACTAAAATAAAACCAAGTATTCAGAAAGAATTTTATGAAGCTTAAAATTTTAGGAATTATAGTAGCGCGGGGAGGTTCTAAAGGAATTCCCGGTAAGAATATTAAAGAGCTTAATAATAAGCCCTTAATTGCTTATACTATTAATTCGGCGAGAGAGTCGGGTATTTTTGATAAGATAATTTTATCAACTGACGACAAAGAAATTGCTGATGTAGGAAATCAATATGGAGTAGAGGTTCCATTTATACGTCCTGATGAATTGGCGCGAGATAATACGCCAACCTTGCCTGTTTTACAACATGCTGTGAAGTGGCTAAAAGAGAATGAAAATTTAGATTTTGACTATGTGTCCATATTGCAACCAACTGCTCCTTTGCGTCAGCCCCATCATCTTAAAGAAGCCTGGGGTATGTTACAAGACAAAAAGGCCGATTCTGTTGTTGGCGTGGTAGAAATACCGGGTCATTATAGTCCATACTGGGCCGAAGTGAAAAACGAAGAAGGATTAGGCGAGTTGTTTATGGGAGGGCCTATTAAGAAAAGAATTTTGCGTCGTCAAGATTTTCCTAAGAAGGCTTATGCTCATAATGGCGCTATTTATATATTCAAAACAAAACTTTTATTTAATGAAGAAGATCCTAATTTTTACGGAGATGAGGTTGTTCTTTATGAAATGGATCCAAAGTATAGTGTTAATCTTGATGAACCGGAGGACTGGCTTTTAGCTGAGCAGGCTATCAAAGAATTATAAAGTTATTAGTTGTAAAAAATACTATATATCCAATATTGACTAATAGAAGCGTGATAATTGTGCGGGGTATTTTTTTGTGTTATAAATAACGAGATGACAAAAACAGAAAATATACTTTCTTGGATTTTAAAAATAGGTCTTTTTACCGTGCCTTTTTTACCGTTAGTGATCACACGGTCATTATTCTTTCCTTTTGTAACAGGAAAGAATTTTGCTTTCAGGATATTGATTGAGATACTGGTTGTTGTTTGGGTTTGGCTTATGTTGACGAACAAAAAATGGAGACCGAAAAAATCCGCTCTAATTTGGTCTGTAACAGCACTTATAGCTGTTATGGTGTTGTCAACTATTTTTAGCATTTGGCCTTATAAGTCTTTTTGGTCTAATTTTGAGCGAATGGAAGGCTTGTGGAGCTTTCTCCACTATTTTGTTTTCTTTCTAATGTTAGGGAGCGTTTTTCAGAAGAGAGACTGGAACCGTTTTTGGGCTACGTCTTTAGGCGTGAGTTTATTAGTAAGTTTTTACGGAGTCATTCAACTTTTAGGTAAGGCCGAGATACATCAAGGTGGTGTTCGTTTGGATGGAACTTTGGGCAATGCTACTTATTTGGCGATTTATTTGGTGATTCACGTTTTTCTTTTTGGCTACTTCTTTTTTAAAACCAACAACCAGAGATTACGTTTATTTATAGCTATAGCCACACTCTTTGAACTCTTTATTATTTATCATACTGCTACCAGGGGTGCTATTCTTGGTCTTGTCGCGGGAGCGTTTGTTTTTTCTTTGATTAGTGCCATCTGGTCTTCCGGTAAAGCCAGAAAAATAGCTTTAATTATTTTAATACTAACTATTCTTGCCCCGAGTATTTTCATGGCTGTAAAAAACATCTCTTTTATTCAAGACAACCCTGTTCTTGTTCGTTTTGCTAATATATCGCTTGAAGAAACAACGACCCAGTCCCGTTTTGTTATTTGGGATATGGCTATTAATGCCTGGAAAGATAAGCCGGTTCTCGGTTGGGGGCCGGAAAGCTTTGTTTATATATTTTCAAAAGAATATCGTTCCGAACTTTGGAAACAGGAGCCGTGGTTTGACAGAGCTCACAATGTTTTCTTAGATTGGCTGACTTCAGTAGGTGTGGCTGGTTTAATTGCTTATTTAAGCACTATTGTTATAGCGACAGTTTTTCTTTGTAAATTATTTAGAAACGGTAAAATAAAATCTACAACATTGGGAGTTTTTGCGGGTTTGTTTACTGCCTATATGGTAAACAACCTTTTTGCTTTTGATAGTTTTAATACCTATTTCTTATTTTTTGCTATTCTTGCTTTTGTTCATTGGCAACACACTAGTAATAGAATTGAAGAAGTGAGCAATAATCAATCTACTCCTAATAATTTTGTGAGATCAATTGTAACAACGATCGTTTTATTTGCTATTTCTTTTTCTGTCTATAATTATAATATTAAGCCAATTAAGGCAGCTAAGAGCGTTATTGAAACACTAAGAACTGTAACTTACTCACAAACAGGTGCGAGGATTAGAGATCTTGATAAAGGAATAGAAATTATAAAAAATAATATTGATTTAAACACTTTTGGTACAACTGAATTGAGGGAGCAAGCAGCGAAATACGCAGATAATATAAATAAAGACCCCGTCACCTCGGCTGGGGACAAAGAAAAATTTATAACCTTTGCTCTTGAGGAAATTCAAAAACAAATCGCTGAAAATCCTCTTGATGTTAGGGCGAAGGTTTTTGAGATTGATCTTTTAAGTTCTATTGGTGATCATCAACAAGCTATCTTAAAAGCTAAAAGATTAACAGAAATATCTCCGAAAAGACAACAGTTTTACTTTATATTAAGTGAGGCTTATTTTAAATCAGGTAATGGAACAGAAGCTATAAACGTTGCTAAAAAAGCCTACGAAATAGATCCTCAAAATCCTGATGCGGTTCATAATTTAGCTATTCTTTATATTTATGCAGGGAGGAAAGATTTATCAGATCAGCTTTTAAAAAAACATTTTGACAAGGTGATATTTTCAGATATAAGATATATAAATGCTTATAGTGCTCATAAAGATTTTGAAAGAATGGCTTTAATTTGGGAAAGTGTAGTTGAAAGTAACCCAGCAAATTTTGAGTATCGTCTAGGATTGGTGTCTATTTATTTGAAAACATATCAAGACCAAAAGGCAGTAGAACAGTTGCAAAAAGCTATAGAGTTAAATCCCGACTTTTCTCAACAAGGTCAAATATTTATTCAACAGATATTAAACGGAACAATAAGAAGCCAATAAAGCAAAAAACCACCCTGTTGACCAGCGGGGTGGTTTTTTGTTTGTCTTTTAGTTTTTTTTCGATATCTAATACTGGATTAACTATTCTATAAGCAATCTTCAGAGCTCTCATATTTATCTTCCCAGACCGCGTAAAACC
>CAZRHU010000004.1:5721-35706 GCA_964600085.1 uncultured Candidatus Saccharibacteria bacterium | reverse complement strand
TCTTTTCATTAGTTAAATGTTAAAGATCTAATTTTCATATTCTACTCACTTTCCAATTCGCGCGAATTGGAAAGTAAGGGGTTGTTTTTAAAGTTTTTATTACGGCAACGATTCGCACGCTATACCATCATTGTCTCTATCAAGGCGGTGGGAATCGTAAGGATCATGGTTATTATGAAACCATTGGGCGTACTCATGAGTAGAAAAGTGACTGCAGTCGCAGTCACTACTAGCACACACCGGAAGAGTGTAGTTATCGGCTTGATTTGTGTTTTCCTGAGTAATGTCATCGATTGATTTCAGTGATTGCTGTGACCATATACCAATTTTTGATAGTTTTGCATCTTTCTCAACAAGGCTAAATTCATTTTTGTAAGTGGTGTCAGGTTCGTAAGGATAGGCCGTAGCATAACCCTGCCTTACCATTTCTTTATTTATAAATACGCCATCTATAAAAATATAGCGCAGTAGTCGATTATATCTATCAGTATCAGAAATATCTTTTTCAAGTCGAACTTTTTTGTTAAGTACCATATCTTCAAGCGCATTGCGGGATTCGTTATAAAACGATTCACCGCGTTCGGGTGAATCAATGCCAATAAGTCTTATTCTATTGCCGTTTTTAATTTCTACCGTATCACCATCCACAACAAAAGTGACTATTGAAAAATTTTCTTGTTCGTTTTCTTTGTTTTCTATTTGTTTAGAAACAGTAGATTCTACTGAGAATGAATTATCAGACTGTGTAGTGCTTGATGTTTGTGTTGTATTATCATCTTCGGCTAAGGTTATGACGAGTATGATAAAAAAGATAACACCTATAAGCCACCACTTTCGTGAAAACCTTTTCTTTTTTGGTTTGATTTCTTCTTCCATAATTTTATTATTTCTTAGGATTGTACATAAGATCAAGTACGCTTTTTTCTATCTTTTTCTTTTGGCCATACTGATCTAGATCAAAGGCATGAACGTACCTCACTTTCTTTTCAGTCTTTCTCCCGGTGCATTCTTTTGTTTTAGGATCTCATTCTTCTAACGCTAAAGTGTTATCCTTCTTAATATCAAAATCAGCCACGTGTATTTCAAAATTCTTTTTCCCTGACAAAACCAGTTCAAGGTCCGCTAGCCAAGATTTCTTTTTAATTATTTTCATACTTCTATTAAAGCAAGAAGAAGGGATTTTAGTAAAGAACACTTGTTCTTGACAAGATTAGTATATAATGATAGTATTATAATACTGATTCTTTCTCGGATGAGAAAGTCGTCCCCTAAAACAGGATAAGGCGGTTTCGCCTCTACCGCAGTAAAAGAGGTCGTTCTTTAGGAGGTCGTATGATTATCCCGATGAAGAAGAAAAGAATCGCTTCAGTGATCAATGGTCCTTCCATATGGGACTTGATGCTTGCTCTCTTCGACGGCAAGAAAAGAGGAGAGCGCAAGGTCTCCTTCACTTTTGCTCCTTATCCCGGTTTCTGGGAAAAAGAGCGAGTGGTTGAGGTCGAGGTGACCGGAGTTAGCCGGTATAGAGACGATCTCTGGAGTGTAAGAGTAATGATGTCCATTCCGGAGGGGAGTAAGGGGTTCACCGCCATCGATATCTATCCCTACTCGGTCAAGACGAGGAAGGGCGAGTTGGATCTCACCGACGTCCATCTTTGTTAGAGGTAACAACCTCCACAACACGAACAAGCCCCGAGACAGAAGTGTCTCGGGGCTTTTTTCATTAGTTAAATGTTAAAGATCTAATTTTCATATTCTACTCACTTTCCAATTCGCGCGAATTGGAAAGTAAGGGGTTGATAGAAAAATTTCTTCTATTATAACGTCAGGTGTCGCAGACCTGTTAACTATTAAGGAGAGTTGAAAGTTTTATTGGGGAGTTAATTAGTAAATTGTAAGGTTGAGAGGATTTGATTAAGTAGATCAACAGAACCTCCAGAGATTGAGAACATATAATTATTTGTTGGGAAAAAGGCAATATAAACTTCGTTACCTTCTGTTATTGGGTCTTTTACTATAACTCCCTCTGCTTCTTCTATATTAATATTTTTAATAAGGCTATATGGGAACTGATCTCTTTGAATCCACTTGTTTACAGTTTTACCGTTTCTTTCTAATATTTTAAGATTCATGATCCACCAGGGAACGTCTGGGCTACTCCAATTAACCATACTACTATTATTGTCTCCGGTACTTATGATCCATTCTTGAGGATGTTTAAGTTTAAAATTATATTTCGTATTCTCATACACCTGCCAATTAGCAGTTTCATCCACCGTTTTGTTCTGCACCGCTATATAGACACCTATCGCTATAGCTACAATAGCGACTATTAAAATGAGATATATTATTTTTTTCATATTTTTAAATTAAGACTTATTAAAGATTTAGTAATTCTGAGGTATTGTGAATGAAGAAATAAAGATCTTAAATACTTTCTCGATAAACTTCTGTAAGGACTCATGTTGTTGAGGAGCTTCTACCTCAAACTGTTTATTATGATCTTTAATTTGAGTAGTTAAGTCTATAAGTCCGTTAGTTATCATCGCATCTTCCATATCTTCATACTTTAATTTCAGATTGAACTTATAAACAAGATGATCTTCCTTGCCTATCCATACTCCCAGAGCGATTTCTTCTAATTCTTCTGATAAATCTAGACTTTCTAAAAATTTCAAGTTGTCATCTTCACCAATAATCGATCTATAGCTATTTACTATCTCATTTATCTTTTCTTTATCAGCAATAAGCTCTAAGTGGTAGGTGTAGATGTCGTTAACCTTTTCAATAGTTGGCTTATCAATAAATTTCAGTAAGGTAGGAGTTGTCCTAGCGATTTGTTTTCTTATATCAACTCCTAATTCTTTGACCGTATTCTCGTCAAGAACTTCGGAATTTTCTGAAAAATAAAGACCATCCATGCCCATTTGATCTATAAGTTCGTTGGCGTCCCACTTAAACCAACGCTCCGCTAATGAACTTAAGTCGAAAGGACCGGCTAAAAATCCTTCGTTTAGTTTAAAATAGATTGAGTTGTCTGTTTTTCTTATTTCCAATCCCGTCTCTTTTTCATAAATATTAGAATTGGCCCCTATCTCAAATTTCTGTTTTATGTTCTCTGGATTATTAGAATCAAAAATCCCGTTGAAATTTAGATTAAACATCATATTTCCGTCTTTAACTAACTGTTCAAGAACACCCTCTGTTAACCCAAAATTAATTATATTCTCTGATGTATCTCCAATATATTCCATTGTGACCTGAGCTTGCCCATCATAAGAAAACGATTTTATGTTTTTTGTATTTTCTATGGCTTTTGAGACGATTTCTTCTTTACTCTCTGTTTTAAAATATTGAAAATATCCTAAAACTCCTCCAGCCACGACGACAATTCCCAAGACAACAAGGAGGGTGGTTAGGATTTTTTTATAAGAGCTATCTTTTGTTAAATCTTCTGTTTGTGGTAATTGTTCAAAATTCATATTTTTTTATATTATTTTTTTAATTATTTACACCTTGGCTTTTCAGTCTAAAATGCTGAAATTGTAAATTGGCGGCGGGAGAGGGATTCGAACCCCCGGTACCCTTTCAGGCACAGCTGTTTTCAAGACAGCCCCGTTAAACCACTCCGGCATCCCGCCATCTTAATAGTTAAAATAACAATAAACACAGCTATTTTTCAAGTTTCTTTAATTGACTACAAGTCTTAATTTAGCTATTTTTATTATACATACATTACATACAAAGGAGGAGTGGCAGAGTGGCTGAATGCAACGCACTGCTAATGCGTTAATCGGGTTAAACCGATTCGTGGGTTCGAATCCCACCTCCTCCGCATGGATAAAATTACTTGGCAAGCACCAGAATTTATTAAGCACGACAAATCAAGCAGTTGGTTTGTTGCTCTCTGGATTATTTCCGCCGGATTGGTTGTAGTTGCTTTTTTGACCAAGAGTATATTAATGGGTGTTTTGGTTTTTATAGCCACTTTAGTGGTTAGTGTTTACGCTGCTAAAGAGCCGAGAAATATAAAAATAGTTTTAGATGAAAGAAAAATAAATTTCGGCAAAGAGTCAAAATCCTTAGATAACTTTTCATCTTTTTGGATTTTTGAAAAAGGGAGTTACAATATACTTTCTCTTTCTTCTAAGAAGATGCTACAGCCACATATAAAAATAATCCTACCAGAAGAGTTATCAAAAGATGTTAGAATGATCTTGCGTTCTAGTTTAGAAGAAAGAGAGCAAGAAGAGTCTTTCATAGAGGGTTTGTCTGAATGGCTTAAGTTTTAAATATTAAAACATTAAAACATTGGATATGAGTTTTGAAAATCCAACAATTGAATCAGATGAGCTAAGGGAAAGAGCTGAAGAACGAAGAAGGGACAAAGACAAACCCGAGAGATTTTGGAGTTCTGAAGAAAAGGAAAAGAGAGACAAGTCTTTAGAGAGGTCAGCGGAGTTTTTAGATAGAAAAGCAGAAAAAGAAGAACAAGGCGCTCTCTTAGAAAGAAGATTAAGGGATGAGACGGAAGATTTAAGTGTTGAGAAGATTCAAGAGTTGGTTAGTAAGTCTTTTCTTGAATTAGAGTCGGCCATAAAGAATTTAGTAGAGTTAAAGAGGGGGGATTACGATACCGAGGACTTAGAGAGAGCCCAAATTTCTGTCGAGCAATTAAGTAAAAGAGACGAGATCCTCAACAGGATATTATCAGACAAAGAATAAAAAACGTCCTCGTAGCTCAGCTGGATAGAGCGTTGGCTTGCGGAGCCAAAGGTCGCAGGTTCGAATCCTGCCGAGGACGCAAATCAGTGTTAAGCATTAAGTATTAAACAGAAAACGATGTAAAAATAAACGGCTCAACCGGGTTGAGCCGTTTATTTTATCTAAAATATGTTGCATAATTGTTCAACATTGAATGTTGAACAATTGAAGAGTCGAACCTGTCCGGTCGGACCCGTCCGGTCGGATGACCGGATGACCGGGTCGGACCTTTCCGCGAAGGCCTGGCTGTAGTAATAAAGAACGGTAAGTGGTTCCACATCAGATCTGACGGCACTCGGGCTTAGTAACCCTCGCCTCAATCTCCTTCAAATTCCTTCAACCTCAAAGCCCCCATCTCCGTCAAAGGAGATAAGGGGGTTTTTGTTTGTTCTTTCTTAGTTTTTCGAGAGTTGAGTAGGATTTAATCTCGGGCCAGGACAAAGCTATAAACTTTCAAGGCACCAGCTTGGCGAAGGGTTTGAGCAGCTTCTTCCAGGGTTGCTCCCGTGGTGGTTACGTCATCAACCAAGAGAACGTTTTGGTATTCTATTTTTTCTGGGCCAACAACACTAAAGACACCTTTTATATTTTTTTGTCTCTGACTCGGTCTCTTTATATTCATCTGGGCTGTCGTGGTTCTATTTTTTATCAGAACATCTTTTAGAATCGGTTTCTTTAAAACTCTGGACACTTCATTTGCTATTAAATCTGCTTGATTAAAACCTCTATATCTAAGTTTATTTTTATGAAGAGGGAGGGGGATAATTACATCTACCGGCATTCTGTAAAAATTCATTTTTTCTTTATAGATAAAAGGCTCAAATTCTTTAACAAGATCTGTTATAAAGTTGTACTTCAGGGCGTGAATCATTTCTTTAATAACCAAGTCCTCATAGACAAAAATATAACTTATATTTTCTAACCAAGAAGGGGGGTGAGAACAGTATTTGCTTTCTCTAAAAGAAACTTCCTTGTTACAGATAGGGCAAATTGTCTTCCAAGAAGAACGAAACTCTCTCTGACACTGAAGACAAAACCACCCTGACCGAAGCCAGGGTAGTTGGTGGTATGTTTTCTTTTTACAGTTAAGACAAAAAGAAGGGAAAATCGCTTCTTTTAGAAAAAAAATTATTTTTTTAAACTTTTCCATACCAGACCAGATTTATTTACCTTAACAGAAATTTTTCTTTCTTGAGGATTTTCTATAATTTTCTTAGCAAGCTGATCCTCTATCTTTTTTTGAACAATGCTTCTTACTTTTCTAGCGCCACTCTTTTTACTCTTAGATCTATTTGCTAGATACTCAACAGCTGTTTTTGTGAAGGTGAACTTAAAACCTTGTTCTTCTACTCTCTTTTTTAGTTTATCTAATTCCATCTGAACTATACTTTCTATGTCTTTTTTAGAGAGAGGTTTAAAGATAATAGAGTGGTCTAGTCTGGAGACGAGCTCGGGTTTTAAGTGGTGATAGACTTCTTGATGAACTTCTTTTTTAGCGGAAGTCTTCTTTTCTTTAATAAAACCAGGAGCTTTCTTGGCCCAGAACTTGTTGGTGCCGATATTAGAAGTAAGAACTATAAGAGAGTTTTTAAAATTAGCTTTTTTGCCTTGGGCATCAGTTAATTCACCGTCTTCTAAGATTTGTAATAAGAGATCGTGAACGCGGGGGTGGGCCTTTTCTATCTCGTCAAACAAGATTAAGGAGTATGGTTTTTGGCGAACCATCTCGCAGAAACTTTTACTCTCGTCGTAGCCGATATAACCAGCCGGTGCTCCTAGCATTTTAGAAACGGTATGAGGCTCAGAAAACTCCGACATATCTAACTTAATAAACGATCCAGGATCTTCAAAGAAGACGTTAGCTATTACTTTAGCCAGCTCTGTTTTACCAACACCACTAGAACCCAGGAAGAGAAATGATCCAATTGGCCTCGACTCTTCTTTTATGCCAGAGCGTCCTCTTCGGAGAGCGGAAGAAACGAGTTTAACAGCTTCATCTTGTCCAATTATTCTTTCTTTTATTAAATTTTCCAACTTCAAGAGCTTTTCTTTCTCTGTCTTTGTTAATTTTTCAACAGAGACACCGCTCATTACACTTACTACTTCATTTATATCATTTATTCTTAACGACGGGAGCTCTTTCCTTTTTATTTTTCCACCTTGTTTTTTTATAGAGATTAATTCTTTTTGGAGACTCTCCTCCTCAACTTTTAACTGGAGAGCTTTGGTGTAGAGTTCTTTTTTTATGGCCTCTTCTTTTTCTTGAGCGATATTTCTTAGGCTTTCTTCTAACTTCATTATCTTCTGCTGTCTGTTCGTTAATTTTTTTTGCGAGCGCAGACGAGCACTGGCTTCATCGAGGACGTCTATGGCTTTGTCTGGGAAAAATCTATTTTTAATAAATCTATTAGATAGAAAAACCGTCTTGTTTATTACTTCATTACTTATTTTAATTTGATGATAGTTCTCGAAGTCTTCTTTTAATCCTTTTAGTATTTCCTCGGTTTCTTTTAGTGTCGGCTCGTTTACCTTTATAGGTTGAAATCTTCTTTCTAAAGCTGGGTCTTTTTCAATGTAACGGCGATACTCATCGGTGGTGGTGGCTCCTACAACTTGAAGATCGCCTTGCGATATGGCTGGCTTCAACATATTAGCTAGGTCTAAAGACCCCTGCGTTGATCCTGTTCCTACTATAGTGTGTATCTCATCTATAAACAGAATTGCTTCTTCGTCTTGAGCCTCTTCAATAACACCCCTAAGACGTTCTTCAAACTCACCTCTAAAAACAGTTCCCGCTATTAAAAGCCCTAGGTCAAGATAAAGTAAACGGCGTCCCAAGAGGTGTTCTGGAACATCACCCCTGACCATTTTTTGAGCTAAGCCGTTCACAATCGCTGTTTTACCCACGCCGGCTTCACCTACTAAAACAGGATTGTTTTTATTTCTTCTAGAGAGGATGTTTATTAGACGTTCAATTTCTTTTTCTCGTCCAATAAGAGGATCTAGCAGACCTCTATCTGCTTTTTCTGTTAAATCCTGACTAAAACTTTCTAAAGTTTCACCAAAATTCTCTGTTATTTTTTCATCAAGCTGAAGGGGGTTGCTGGATTTCAGAGATTTTTTAGTTGGTTCACGGCCCGCATCTTCACCAAGGCTAAATTTAAAATTCTCTTTATTTACTAAGGAAAGGTCTCTATTGGCAGAGAGTAGAGTCTCCACTTGTTCTTTTATGCTACTTTCTACTTCTTCTCTCTTTTCCTTTTGTTTTATAATCTCTTTAAAAACACCTCCAGCTGTGAGAGCTCCTAGAAAGTGTTCCGTGCCTAAATAATTATTTTCATAATTTGATGCTAAAACGAGAGTTTTTTTAAAAACATCTTTAAGGTCGCTACTCATCTTCTCTTCACTTTTTTTATCTCTGGTTGATTTTTCTTTTACTCTTTTTATAGTCTCAACTTTTATCTTATGAGCTGATAGTATGTTTGCTGCCAAAGACCCTTTTTGTTTTGAGAGAGTGTACAGAAAATCAATTGGTCTAACAACTCTTTTCCTATTGCTCTTGAAAAGAAAACTCAAAACCCGGCGCACTCGGGTAGTGCACTTGTCTGTAAATCTTTTTGAAAGATATTCCATAGGTTTATTATAGCGATAATATCTTCCTAGTCCACACCCTTTTGTGGGTTAATTGTGAATGTTTTAGGAACTTTCTTATCAACACCCTTCTTGTTTTTTCGGTTTTCTGCTTGTGGTATAATAAACTTAAATAATTTTCATATGTCCATATTTAGCAGTAAACCTAAACGTCAGGTTGGGATTGATATCGGCACCTCTTCTATAAAAGCAGTAGAGTTATCTGGGGAGGGTTCTCACCTGGAGCTTTTAAATTATGGAGTAATAGACGGTCTCGATTTTTTTAGTCAGCTTCCTGATCATACAAATATCCCCTCTACTCTAAAAATGTCCGAAAATGATATTGCCGTTGTTTTAAAAAAATTACTAGAATTTTCTAAGATAAGAACAAAAGAAGCTGTTCTTTCCATTCCTATCTTTTCAAGTTTTCTAACGGTGATTAATATCCCCTCTATGAATCAGAAGCAGCTCGAAAAAGCTGTTCCTTTTCAGGCAAGGTCTCACATACCAGTTCCTCTTTCGGAGGTTGTTATGGATTGGGTTGTTGTTCCTCCCAGAGTTGGCGGTCAGAAGGTTGAATCACCAGGCAGTATGTCTCAAGAAAAAAAACATTCTAAAAATATAAGCATCACCTCTACTGAAGAAGATTTAAAAAGAGTAGATGCCACTACATTATCTCAGGAAGGAGGAGAATTAACGAAAAAAATAGAGGTTCAAAAAACTCATCCTGATAAGATATCAGTTTTGCTTGTTGCTGTGCCAAAAGAAGTTATAACTAAATATCAGAGAGTGGCTGAAAAGAGTCAGCTTAGAGTCGGGGCTTTAGAGTCAGAGAGTTTTAGTTTGATGCGTTCTCTTGTGGGGAATGATCCTACCCCAATAATGTTGATTGATTTCGGTGCTCGGAGCACAACTTTAACCGTAGTAGATCAAAATTTTGTAAGAATGAGCCACACCGTTGATCTTTCTGGAAAAGAAATTACAAAAGCTATATCTAGAGGTTTAAACGTTTCTCTCTCTAGAGCAGAAGAGTTAAAAAAGGCATCCGGATTGGCTTCCGATGGAGTAGAGAAAGGTATTTCTCAACTAATAACACCTCTTCTCGGAAGAGTGGTCGGGGAGTTTCAAAAAATGTTTAATATGTATATTCAAAAAGAGGGTCAGAAAATAAGCAGGGTTATCCTCTCGGGCGGTCCAGCTAATTTGCCCGGTCTTATTCCCTACCTATCCAAAGAACTTTCCGTTGACGTGACTATCGGCGACCCTTTTGCCAGAGTTAAGTATCCAGAAAAATTAAAACCAATAATGGAAAAAGGTCTGGCCACCAACCTAGCTGTTTCAGCCGGTTTAGCTATGAGAGACCTATAGTTACTTTGTTCTAATTTTTAATTTCTAATTTATAAACAAATGGCTAATATTTCTTTAATACCAAAAAAAGGAAAAAAGAGGGGGCTGCCGGGTATTGTTGGTGGCGATCAAAAAGTCAGATTTGATATCTGGGGGAAGGTCGCTGTTGCTCTCTTGATAGTGGTGATTTTAACTGGAGGAGCTTTCTTTATTTGGAATAAATCGGTTAAATCTGAAAAGAAGATTCTTCAAAATAAATTACAAAACCTAAAAGCTGAAAGAGATGCAACCCTTGAAAAAGAAATAACTCAAACAAGTACCATGGTCAATGCTTTTGAGGGTTTGCTCAAAGATCATCGCCACTGGTCTGACTTTTTTGCCGTAATAGAAGATAGAAGCATTCCAGGAGTTGTCTTTACTGAACTTAAAGCTTTTTATGACACAGCTAGTATTTCTTTGAAGGGGTTGGCTCAAAATTATACTATCTTAGCAAAGCAGATAAAATCTTTAGAAGAAGAAGAGAATATAAACAGGGTGGATGTTTCTGATGTAGAGCTTAATAAAGAAGGTGAAGTGGAGTTTTCCGTAGATTTAAACTTTAAGAAAGAGCTTATTAAATAAACAAATACTTATGTCTCGTTCCGCTATCTATACTCTAATAATATACCTATTAATTCTCTTAGGGGTTTGGTTTATTGTTTTGCCAATGTTTAATGATAACCAATCTCTTCGCGCTTCAGTTGAAAGATTAAATAGCGAAGTTGTCGTGGAGGAAGAAGCTTTAGCGGAAATAGAAAGACAAGCGGAAGTTCTTTTAGAAAAGGAAAAAGAGTTGAGTGAAGTAGAGCTGGCTTTGCCAAGTGAGAGAGAGTTATCTTCTATAATAGCTATCTTTGAAGAGGCCTCGGCTTCTAACGGCTTAATACTTTCTTCATTAAATATAAGTGAAATTCAGGAAGATCCCAGAGAAAAATCTAGATCTCTTCTTAAAACTCTAACTGTAGATATAGATATTACTGGTCGTTATAGCGCCTTTGAGAGCTTTCTAAAAGATATCGAAAAAAGTTTTCCGATAATGGATGTGTCTAAAATTTCATTTAACACATTTAAATCAGTAAGTAGTGAAGACGCAGATGCTTTAAATAACCCAGTTATAGAGTTTTCTATTTCTATTGAAACTTACTATCAAGCTAATTAATAAACCGGATATGCCGTCTAAAAATAAAAATAAGAGGGGAAAAATTTACAACATCCTATACGTAGTTGTTATCGTTGTTTTTATCTTTATTTTATATAATGGTTTTATTGGACAAACCCCCGTTGAAGAAGATGGTTTAGTTCCAGTAAAAGAAGACCAAATCCCAAAAATAAATCAAACACTTCTTAGTAGTAGTATTTTAGAAGAGTTTCACTCCTGGAACGTTCTTCCCCTCCAGATAGAAGAAGCGGGTAAGAGTAATCCTTTCTCCAGGTAGTCTTTAAATTATAAATCCTGATTTTGTAATTTAGTGCCGGTGATTTGAATTTTTAAAAAATATGGATCCCAAAAAATTGTTAGAGGCGCTAAGAGAACAGGGCGTTGTTGATGACGAAAAGATAAATTCTTTATCAGAAGATGTCCTGTCTAGCGCTAAAAATTTAGAAGAAGAAATATTAAAGAAAAAGTGGGCAACGGATGACCAGTTAGCCAAAGCTAAGAGTCTTATTTTTGACATTCCTTTCTTAGACTTGTCTGGTCGTGAAATAGATCCTGATGTTCTTAATTTAATACCAGAGAATACTGTAAAGAGGTATGAGTTTGTTCCTTTGGGAAAGAAGGGCGAAGAGCTTATAGTGGGAATGGTTGATCCGGGTGATGTTGAAGCCAGGGAAGCCCTTAAATTTGTTGCTCTTCAAAAGCATCTTACTCCTAAAATATACACCATCTCTAGATCCGACCTTAAAGAGGTTTTAGGAGATTATCGCACTCTGGGTGGTGAGGTTGGCGAAGCGTTGGAGGATCTAGAAGCAGAGATAAAGAAGGAAAAAGAAGAAGGAGGAGGGGCTCGGAGAGGGGAAGAGGTTGAAGAGCTTTCCGAAGAGGCCCCTGTTACCAAGGTGGTAGCTGTTATAGTTAGACACGCTGTTGAGGGTGGAGCTTCTGATATCCATATAGAACCCTTAGAAGAGAAGACGAGAGTCAGGTTTAGGGTTGATGGTATCTTACACTCATCTATTTTTCTACCGAAAAAAATACACCCCTCTATTGTGGCAAGGATAAAGATTGTTTCTTCTCTTAAAATAGACGAGACAAGAAAACCTCAAGATGGTAGATTTCAAACCAAAGTTGAAAATAAAAAAATAGATTTTCGTGTTTCTACCCTGCCAACTTCTTTTGGTGAAAAAGTAGTGTTGCGTATTTTAGATCCAACGGCCGGCATACTTAAATTCAAAGACCTAGGTTTAATTGGGCGCAATCTTGAAATATATAAAAAAGCTATTCAAAATCCTTTTGGCCTTGTTTTAATAACTGGACCTACTGGCTCTGGTAAATCTACAACTCTTTACACTACCTTAACAGCTAAAAATTCAGAAGAGGTAAATATGGTTACTTTGGAAGATCCTGTTGAGTATTATATAGAAGGGGTTAACCAGTCACAAATTAAACCGGAGATTGACTTTAGTTTTGCTTCTGGCTTGAGGAGTATCTTAAGACAAGACCCAGATATTATTATGGTGGGGGAGATAAGAGATAAAGAGACAGCCTCGCTAGTTACTCACGCTGCTTTAACCGGCCACTTGGTCTTCTCTACTCTACACACCAACGATTCTGTCGGTATTATTCCCCGCTTGGTTAATATGGGTATTCAACCATATCTTTTACCACCTACGCTCTTAGCCGGAGTAGCTCAACGCCTTGTTAGAAAATTGTGTCCTGACTGCAAAAAGGCTGTAGAGCCATCAGCTTCAGAAAAAAGAGCTATAGAAGAAACTTTAATTAATGTAGATCCTAAAATAAAAGAAGAATACAATCTTAAAGAGCCCTATAAACTTTACAAAGCCGAGGGTTGCACAACGTGTGGTAATACCGGTACGAAGGGAAGAGTGGCTGTGTTTGAAATATTTAAGATGACGCCTGAATTAGAAAATATTATTTTAGGTAAAATTTCCGAGACCGAGCTAGAGAAAGAAACTCGCAGACAGGGTATGGTTACAATGAAGGAAGATGGTATAATGAAGGCAATTCTAGGATATGTTTCCATGGAAGAGGTCCTGAGAGTAGTAGAAGATTAAAATAATTTAATATTTTTTTAATAAGTATATTTGGCATGGAAAATTACCAACAAAAAATTGAAAAATACATAACAACAGCTGCCGAACAAGGGGCTTCTGATCTTCACATTTCAGTTGGCCACCATCCCACCCTTCGTATTAATGGTGAACTATATCCTCTAACTGAAGAACCTATTATTGACTCTGAAAGAGCTAAGGGTCTATCCTTTGCTCTTTTTAACGAAGAAAGAAGAGAAAAGTTTCTAAAAGAAAAAGAGATAGACTTTGCCTTTAGTTTTCAAGATAAAATTCGCTTAAGAACAAATGTTTTTTACCAGAGTGGATATATAGGGTCAGCTCTAAGATTAATTCCTTATAAGATAAAGACCATAGAAGAGCTTAACTTGCCCAAGACCCTTCACACTTTTACCAGACCCACTCAGGGCTTTGTTATTATTGCCGGTCCTAATGGACACGGCAAGTCGAGCACCTTAGCCGCTCTTGTGGATGAGATAAACAAAAAGAGGTCTGAGCACATTGTTACTATTGAAGATCCTATTGAGTATGTCTTTAAGCCAGAGAAAGCCATAATAGATCAACGAGAGGT
Organism: uncultured Candidatus Saccharibacteria bacterium; assembly: GCA_964600085.1. Taxonomy (GTDB): domain Bacteria; phylum Patescibacteriota; class Minisyncoccia; order JACQLN01; family CAZPCT01; genus CAZRHU01. The sequence continues at coordinate 22,106 of CAZRHU010000004.1, read as the reverse complement.
TGGCTCCGACACTCTTAGTTTTAGAAGGGCTTTACGGTCTTCTTTTCGACAAGACGCTGATGTTATTATGCTCGGAGAAATGAGAGATAGAGAAACTATCTCCACGGCTGTTACTGCCGCAGAGACCGGTCACTTAATATTTGCTACTCTTCATACGAACTCAGCTTCTCAGACGGTAAATAGAATCATTGACAGCTTTCCCGCAGATCAACAGGGTCAGATAAGGATGCAGTTGGCTAGCGCTCTGCTGGGGGTTGTTTCCCAAAGATTACTACCTAAAGTGGGCGGTGGTTTAGTTCCGGCAGTCGAGATACTGATCGCTAATTATGCTGTTAGAAATTTAATTCGGGAAAATAAAGCTCATCAGATAGATATGGTTATAGAAACGGGAACCGAAGAGGGGATGGTGTCGATGAATCGTTCACTGGCTTCTCTGGTTAAGCAAGGTCAGATATCTCTTCAGACAGCAGAGTTGTATTCTCTTGATCCTAATGAACTTAGTAATCTAATCGGGCAATAAAAAGGAATAAATCCCGATATCAATAGTAAACAAGATTATCATAACGGGAATATAAGAAATTATAAGCTAAACATGATTGTGATTCATTACAATCTATCAATGTCAGGATGAAGTTTTCTTATGAAGCCAGAACTCCTAATGGAGATGTTCAAACCGGCACGGTGGAGGCGGCTAGTTTTGAAGGCGCTTTAGAGATACTTCAACGCTACGATCTTATTGTTGTTGATATAAAAGAAGAAAAAGAAGGCGTCTCTCTTAGTACAGAAATAAAGTTCTTAACTAGAATTAAGAAGCAGGATATTGTTCTGTTTTCTAGGCAACTAGCTGTTTTATTTGATGCTCAAGTTCCTCTTTTGGAATCTTTAAGAACTCTGGCTAACCAATCTATTAATCCTAAATTAAGAGGAGTGATCAATGAAGTTGCTGACGATATTGACGCTGGGACTTCTTTTTCCGATGCTCTCGAAAAACATTCTAAACATTTCTCTAATTTCTATGTCAATGTAGTCAGGGCCGGTGAGGCCTCTGGTCGTCTGCACGAGGTCTTAAATTATCTGGCTGATCACGAAGAAAAAAATTACGATCTAACTAGAAAGGTTAAAGGAGCTCTTATATATCCGGCCTTTATCGTTTTTTCTATTATAGCCGTTGGTTTTGTGATGATGATGTTTGTGGTGCCTAAAATCACTTCTATCTTTGAGGAAACAAACTCTGAATTGCCTTTTCTTACTAAAATCGTAATATCGACAAGTGGTTTTTTGCAATCTTTCTGGTGGCTAATATTAATTGCTTTAGTTGGCTTAGGATTTTTATTGTGGCGTTACGTTAAAACCACTGAAGGACGGAGGAGTTGGGATAAGTTTTTATTAAACATTCCCGTCTTGAAAGATTTATTTAGAAAAATGTACCTGGCTCGTTTTACTGAAAATTTAAGCACTCTTATAAAAGGAGGTATTCCTATAATTCAGGCCTTATCTATAACCGCCGAAGTAGTTGGTAATAAGGTTTATCAAGAGACCATAAGCGAAGCTACAGAAGAGGTTAGGAAAGGGGGGGATATTAGTAATGTTTTAAAGACAAACAAGTATATTCCGAGTTTAGTTGTTCAGATGATTAGTGTGGGTGAAGGAACGGGAAAACTCGATGTTATTCTTTCTAAGATAGCTTCTTTCTACCAGAAAGATGTAGATAATATGGTTAATAACTTAACCTCTATAATTCAGCCAATTTTAATCGTTGTTCTTGGTGTTGCTGCGGGTCTTTTGGTAGCCGCTGTTCTTCTGCCTATCTATAATTTGAGTAGCAGCTTCTAAGGTAATTGTTGATAATCTGAAGCGGGCTGTGTGGTATAATTAAACTTGTAAAATAAGATAAGATGACAAAGGTCGTTTTTAAACTTAAATTTATTTTAAATATAAATGTTTAAGCGCTTAAACAAAGAAGGTTTTACTTTAGTAGAGCTTTTGGTTGTTATAGCCATTATAGGAATCTTGGCTTCTGTGGTTCTAGTTTCTTTAAACACGGCTCGCCAGAAAGCTAGAGACGCTCGTCGTATTGCTGACCTTCGTCAATTAGGGTTGGCTCTAGAGGGTTATTATGATGACAATACTGCGTATCCAAGCTCTCTTAGTAGTCTGACCACTACCTATATCGGAGCTATTCCGGTTGATCCTAAAACCGGTAACTCTTATACCTTTAATTCCGATAGTTGTTCAACAGCTAATCAGTCATACGTTTTGAGGGCTGCATTAGAAGATGATAGTCATTCTGCTCTTGATGGTGATGTTGATGGAACCGTCTGTAGTCAGAGTTGTGCTGATTCAAGTAACTACTACTGTATAACCCCTTAAAAAGAACTCAAAAAATCCCCGCTCGCTGGCGAGCGGGGATTTTTTTGTCGTTTAATAATCTTTAATTTACCAAAGATTATCGATATAATATAATTAATGTCCGAAGTTATAATCTTCAAACTCTTTATATTTTTACTAGGTCTGGCGATAGGTAGCTTTGCTAATGTAATTTTAATTCGATTACCAGATGAAAAGAGTTTGGGAGATCGTTCAAGGTGTCCTTCGTGTCAGAAGAAAATAAAGTGGTATGACCTAGTTCCTATTGTTAGTTTCTTTTTATTAAAGAAAAGGTGTCGCTTCTGTGGTCAGAAAATAAGCTGGCAGTATTTCTTTATTGAGTTAATCTACGGATCGGCCTTTTTATTGACGACTTTTACTGTTTTAGAAGGTTTTTTACTTTCTTGGTTTTTGGTCTTTATCTCGGTATCTCTACTGCTTATATTGTATGACTTAAAACACTTTATTCTGCCCAACGAGATAGTGGCTTTTTTGTTTTTGTGGGTTTTACTCGGGTCTTTTGTCTTCTGGCGTGATATAATAGGAATAAATCTTTTAGTTGGGATAGTTTTCTTTTCCTTTTTTTGGGTGATCTATATTCTCTCTGGTGGTCGCTGGATAGGCGGTGGAGATGTAAAGTTGGTTGGCGTTTTAGGTTTTTTACTAGGGTGGCCCCACTCTCTTATTATGTTAGCTCTAGCTTACTTGACGGGGGCTTTTGTGGGAGTTTTTCTCTTAATTAGTAAAAAATATGGTTTAAAGTCAAAGATTCCGTTTGGTCCCTTTCTTATTTTAGGAACTTTCTTAGCTTTTTTTTGGGGAAGAGAAATTATAAACTGGTATTTTAACCTGATACTATGAAAAAATCGCAAGCTGCTAATTACTCGTCTTTAAATAGAAGAGGATTTACCTTGGTGGAGCTTATGGTGGTAGTAGCTATCACTGTCATTTTAAGCACCATTCTTTTAGCTAGAACTAGACAACCAACCAGAGAATTAGAATTGAAGGTAGCCGCTCAAAATCTAAGCGCCGATCTTAGGGGTGTTCAAGGTCTAGCTCTGTCCGGAGGTTCTGTTAGTTGTGGGGGGGTTGATATGGTGCCTTACTATGGTTTAAGAATACAGGCTGACTCGTCTGGCCAAGCGACATATTATATTTTTGCTGACTGTAATAGAAATAACATCTATGATTCATCTTCTAATGATTTTATTACTAATACAATTACCCTGAATAATATTTTTGTAAATTCAACCACACCAGCTTCCGGAGGAGCTGATTGGCTAGACATAGTTTATAGTCCGCCTGGCCCAAGCGTGGCTATAGACGGGTCTATCTTTTCTTATCCCAATACAGGAGAGTTTACTATTGAGTTATGTCATATAGGAATTACCACCTTATGTTCATCTGTTAAGGGAAATACTCGTGGTAATGTAGAAATAGAATAATATGTCAATTTTCAATTTTCAATTTTCAATTTTCAAAAAACTTAAAAATAAGGGTGGTTTTAATTTACTAGAGACCATAATTGCTATTGCTGTTATCTTGGTTGGCGTTGTTGGTGTTATAATTTTAATGGGTCAGAGCGCTCGAAGTATCAGAGTTGCTTCTAACAGGATCATTGCCTCCCATCTGGCTGAAGAAGCGATTGAGGTTGTTGTAAATATTCGTGATACAAACTGGATTAAAGGGAATGGTTGGCGGACGAATATTCCTTCAACGACAAAGGGTATTGTTGATTATTCTAGCACCAGTGTTACAGAAACCAACAACCCCGCAAATTACTGTCTTTCCCTAGTAGATGATTTCTATATTCACCAAGAACCTCCTTGTAATACTATTTTTAAAAGACATGTTGAGGTTAGTGAAAAGAGTGAAACCATTGGTGGTGAAGCGGTTGATTTTATTGAAGTAAGGGCTGTGGTTGAGTGGTCTCAGCAAGGAGAAGATCGTTCTATAACTTTAGTCAATCATCTTTATGATTGGAAGTAATCACTCATAAAAACATAAAAACATTAAAACATCGAAACAAAAATTAAACAGTAGAGAAAAAGGGTTTACCTTGATGGAGCTTTTAGTGGCGGTCGCCATATTTGTTATAGTTATAACCATAGCCACTGATGTTTATATTTCTACTGTCGGTTCGCAGAGAAAGTCTTTTGGTCTCCAAGATGTTTTAGACTCTTCTAGATTTTCGTTAGAGAGCATAGCTAGGGCTGTTAGACAGAGTTCTATTGTTAGTGTTTCTCCAGATAGTTTAGAGATAAACCACCCCGAGAAAGGTCTCATTACTTACGAACTTTCTAGTGGTAAGATTATAGAGAATGGATCTGCTTTAACGTCGAGAAATGTTGTTGTTGAAAAACTTTCTTTTACGGGTTACGGTCTTCTTGGTGATGATGAGGAGCAACCAAGAGTAAATATTGTAATGAAGATTCGTTCAAGCAATCAAAGACCTAGTGAAGTTTCTATTCTTAATATTCAAACCACCATAACTCCGAGAAAAATACAATTTAACTAAATAAACGTAATCTAAATATTCTAATGAAAATAAACTTTATAGATAAAAATAGTTCAGACAGTGGGGTTACTCTTCTCATAACGGTTATTATTTTGAGTGCTATAATCGTGGCCGCTGTTGGGGTGGCGACCGTTTTTACAAAAGAAATAAGAATTTCTAGTCTAGTCGATGATTCTATCTTCGCCATAATGGCTGCCGACGCCGGTATGGAAAAAAAACTTTACGATATTAGAAAATTAGACGGGGCAGTAGAGACATCTTATTCAGGAACTCTTTCTAATGGCGCTACCTACACTGCTTGTTCTTTAGCCGGTTCTTGTGTCGAGGGCTCTCCCAGTAAAGTGAAGACTATAGGCGAATTTAAGGGGGTGCAGAGAAGTTTTGAAGCAACGTTTTAAGTGTTGACTCTAAATAAGTCTTAGTAAATGGGAAAGACCGAAGCTAAAGAAAGAATAAAAAAACTCAAGAAAGAGATAAGGCGCCATCGCTATCTTTACTATGTGCTGGATGATCCTGAAATATCGGATCATGTTTTTGATTCTTTAATGCATGAGCTTGAAAAGTTAGAATCAGATTATCCGGATCTTAGAACAGAAGACTCGCCCACTCAAAGAGTTGGCCCAGAACCATTATCTCACTTTGAGAAAATCAAACATACTAGAAAAATGTATTCTCTCAAAGATATTTTTGGCGAAGAAGAGTTTTCAGATTGGTTGAAAAGAATATCAAAATTAACTAAAGAGAAATTTGATTTTTTTGGCGAGTTAAAGCTGGATGGTTTTGCCGTTTCTTTGACATACGAAGAAGGTGTTTTAAAAACAGGAGCCACGAGAGGTGACGGCAGTGTTGGAGAAGACGTAACTCAAAATCTTAAAACTATAAGCTCTCTTCCTTTAAGGCTTAGAGAGCCAAACAGAAAAGAAGTTGAGGGGATTGGCCTTTCTTTTGATTTAGTTGAAGATTCACTAAATAGCAGCGTTGTTGAGGTGAGGGGTGAGGTTTTTATGAGTAAAAAGGCCTTTAAAGAGATAAATAAAGAGCAGAAAAGAAGGGGCTTGTCCCAGTATGCCAATCCGCGAAATACAGCAGCGGGCACTATTCGCCAGCTAGATCCCAAGGTGGCCGCTAATAGAGATCTTGATTTTATGGCTTATGATTTTGTAACCGATTTAGGGCAGGAAACGCACGAAGAGAAACATAAGCTATTAAAATTAATTGGTTTTAAAACAGATAATTTTGCGAAACACTTAAAAAATAAAGAAGAAGTATTTTTTTTATTTGAAGAGGTGTCAAAAAAAAGAAATGAACTGCCGTGGGAGATAGACGGTCTAGTTGTTAGTGTTAATCAGGAGGAGGTTTATGATGATTTAGGGGTTGTGGGGCGTTCACCGAGGGGGGCGGTTGCTCTAAAGTTTCCAGCTGAACAGAAAACAACGAAGATACAAGATATAATTATTCAAGTTGGAAGAACGGGTGTCTTAACACCAATAGCGGTTTTAGAGCCGGTGGAGATAAGAGGGGTGACTGTAAAGAGAGCAACTCTTCATAATATGGATGAGATAGAAAGATTAGACGTAAGAATAGGCGATACTATTATAATAGAGAGGGCGGGAGATGTTATCCCAAAGGTTGTGGAGGTGATAGAGAGCTTAAGGTTAAAAAAATCTAAAAAGTTTAAAGTTCCGAAAGAGTGTCCGGTTTGCGGGTCATTTATTACAAGAGACGGCGTTTATTACAGGTGTGGAAACAAAAATTGTCCTGCTTTAAAGAGAGAAAGTATATACCACCTCGTCTCTCGCGGGGCTTTTAATATCGTTGGTCTTGGCCCTAAAATACTAGACAAGCTTTATGAAGAGGGATTAATTAGGGATCCAGCTGATATTTTTTCTCTTCAACAAGAAGATCTATCCCCTCTAGAAGGATTGGGTGAGAAGTCGGCGGAAAACATAATAAAATCAATAAAAAGCTCAAAAGAAATTTCTTTAGAAAAATTTATCTACTCTTTGGGCATTCTTCATGTTGGTGAAGAGACTGCTTATGATCTAGCGCAACACTTTAAGAATATAGAAAATATCCAAAAAGCTTCATTGGAAGATCTAGAGAAAGTTTCTGATGTGGGGGAGGTTGTGGCTAAGAGTATTTACGAGTGGTTCAACAACGAAAAAAATCTAGAGTTGTTAGAAAAATTTAAGGAAAAAGGTGTCAAAATTATAAATCCGAAACAAAAATCAAGTAACCAGAAACTAAAGGGGCTAACTTTTGTCTTCACGGGAGCTATGAAGAATCTTAGTCGTAGTGAGGCGGAGGAGCTGGTTAAAGATAGTGGGGGTAAGTCGTCTTCGTCTGTCTCTAAAAATACAGATTATGTTGTGATTGGTGATAATCCGGGCTCAAAGCATGACGAGGCAAAGAAGTTGGATATTAAAATAATAGATGAAAACGGCTTCAAAAAGTTGGTAGAATAAATTAGACAACAAGCCCTCCTTGGGCTGTTTATTTATTCTATATCATTATCCAATTCGCGCGAATTGGATAACCATCTATATTAACGGATGTGGGTGGGGTGTTTTTGTTTTAGAATAACGATGTTATATTTAAGATGTTATGGCTGTGTTTTCAACAGACGAAATAAAACACATCGCTAAATTAGCTCGAATAAAGCTTAGCGAGGAAGAGGTTGAGAAGTTTAGAAAAGAACTCTCGGCCATTTTAGATTTTGTGGGACAGTTGTCAGATCTTGATATTCCTGAGGCGGAGGCTGGAAAACAAATTATGGATCTAAAAAATATTTTCCGAGAGGATAAAGAGACGGGATTGGTAAAAGATAAAGGACAAAAACTCATAAATCAGGCACCGAAAAAGAAAGATGGTTTTGTAGAAGTGCCGAAAATACTAGAAAAGTAAAGAAACTAAAAAACTAAAAAATTAAAGATGGATTTTAAAGATTTAACAATTGAAAAAGCACAAAAACTTCTCTCTGGTGGTGAGGTAACGGCTGAAGAGTTGGCAGAAGAAAGTTTAGAGAAGATAGAGAAAAAAGGTGATTTGAACGCTTTTTTAGATATCTATGGAGATAAAGCTCGTCTAATGGCTAAAGAAGCTGATGAGCGGTTAAAAAAGGGCGACAGAGCCCCGCTTCTAGGCATTCCTTTAGCTATCAAAGATAACATTTTGGTTAAGGATGAAAAGGCGACCTCGGCTTCTAAGATGTTGGAAAACTATAAGGCCTCTTACGATGCAGAGGTTATAAAAAAGTTGAGAGCTCAAGGAGCTGTTTTTGTTGGAAAGACAAACTTAGATGAATTTGCCATGGGAACCTCAACTGAAAATTCTGCTTTTGGTCCGACAAAAAATCCTCACAACACAGAAAGGGTGCCGGGTGGGTCTTCTGGCGGTTCAGCTGTGGCTGTTGCTGCCGATATGTGTCTGGGTGCTTTAGGTTCGGACACGGGGGGATCTATTCGTCAGCCAGCCAGTTTTTGCGGAGTTGTTGGGATGAAGCCAACGTACGGCAGAGTTTCTCGCCATGGTTTAATGGCTCTTGGTTCTTCTTTAGATCAAATAGGACCTCTAGCTAAGACGGTTCGAGATGCTGAGATAATTTTTTACGCTATTAAGGGAAGAGATTCACTTGATGCTACTTCTTTCATAGAAGAGAAAAAGACTACAGACAAAAAAATAGAAGACTTAACTATTGGTGTGCCAAAAGAGTATTTTGAGGTTGATGGCTTAAATGAAAAAGTAAAGGAAAAAGTCCAGAATGCTATCAATTGGTTTCAGAAAAAAGGGGCAGAGATAAAGGAAATTAACTTACCCTATAGTAAATACGGCTTAGCGGTCTATTATATTATTATGCCGGCTGAAGCCTCTTCTAACTTAGCCCGTTACGATGGTATAAGATATGGTTTTTCTAGTAGAAAAGAAAAATTATTAGAGAGTTATCTAAGCACTAAGGGTGAGGGGTTTGGACCAGAACCAATTCGTCGTATTATGATAGGAACTTACGTTTTATCAGCTGGTTATTATGATGCTTTTTACAAGAAAGCAAAAGCTGTTCAAGCGATGGTTAAAGATGATTTTAAGAAGAGTTTTAAAGATGTTGATGTGATTATGACTCCCGTTAGCCCAACAACTGCTTTTAAACTTGGTGAAAAAGTTCAAGACCCTCTTCAGATGTACGCCGCCGATATATTTACTGTTCCTCTAAATATTGCCGGTCTGCCTGGTATGTCGGTTCCTTGCGGGGAAGTGAATGGTCTGCCGGTTGGTCTTCAGATAATATCTTCTTGGGGCGAAGAAGATCTTCTCTTTAAAGTTGGAGATTTTTACGAGGGCAAAAACTAATTATGTTAGAAGCTTTTTCAGCTACAGCCGACTCTCTAAATGCTTTTTTTACAAGCGCTGCTTTTAAATCTTTTTTAACCGCTACTCAGGCTATTTTTATATCAGCATCAATAATCTTTGTTGTTTTAATAGTGACTCTGCTCTTTAAATTAAAATTTTTTGATAAAAAGATTAAGAGAAAATTAAATTGGTATTTTCCTAAAGAAAAAAAGACTGTTTATAATAAGTGGTACAGAGCTTGGGAGAAGATAAAAAAATCTTTAGATAAAGCAGAAAAGGATGAGTATCAAATTGTTCTCTTTCGAGCTAAGGATTTTTTAGATATGTCTCTTGACGAGTTGGGTTTCTGGGGCGAAACTCTGGAGAGTCGTCTTGAAAGAATGGGTCCGGATAGGATTTCTAATCTTTCGGAGGTTATAAGAGCTCACTCTTTTGTTAACGCTATTAAAAAAGGAGAGTCTTTAACTATTTCTTATGAAGAAGCAAAACAAGTTTTGGATATTTTTGAAAAAGTTTTGTCAGAATTAGGAATCGTCTAACTTTTGACATTTTTTCTTTTTTTAATTATACTGCTAACTACATCGCGGGGTGGAGCAGTTTGGCAGCTCGCGTGGCTCATAACCACGAGGTCGTTGGTTCAAATCCAACCCCCGCAACACTTTACAAAATACCACCATGCGTGGTATTTTTTTCTTACTATGGAATCAAATATTTATAAAATAATTGATACACTCGCAGAAAAGGTTGAGCATTTAGAGCAACCCATTCATGTTATTGCTGTGTGTTCTGGGGGGAGGTCTGTTGGAGAAAGAATTACCGAATTTCTAAAAAATAAAGGGATAGAGGTAGAATATTTTGAAGCGTGGACAAATATTGTAAATGGAAAAGCAACTATCTGGAAATCCAGCTTTAAAAAAGATGACTACACCGGCACAGCCCTTATTGCAGAAGATGTTATCTGGATGGGGAGGTCTGTGGGCGCGGTAAAAGAAATGTTACATAATATGAAAGATAAAAAGATTTACACCGCCGTGCTTCTTGATTGTAATAATAAGGCAGACTTTTCTGTTTTTCATGGGTAGCATAATGCTTACTAAGTCTCAAAAAACATATTTATCTCGGCTCAGCACAGAAAGGGCGGAAGCTCCTGTAATCGTTGAGTCGTTCGATCCTCAAACACAAGTAATAGCAGAGAGGGTGATGTCTGAAATTAGAGCAGTGTTACCAGATGCTGATATTAGGTTTATGGGGGCGTCTGCTCTAAGTATCTCTGGGCAGAACGATATTGATATTTATATTCTTTATTCAGAAGGGTTAAGAACAAAATACGAAAAATATCTCACTCATCTTTTGGGTCAAAAAAAGAAGAGAAAGTGGAAATGGGTAGAAGGTGGTTACGAGATTTCGGTAAAGCTATCTAATCCAAAAGACAAAAAATTTAAAGAACAGTTAGATATTTTTAAGATATTTACCACAAGACCAGAAACACTTAAAGAATACGAGAGTTTAAAAAAATCTATGAATGGAAAATCTTATAAAGAGTATCAAACAGCAAAGTATAAATTTTATAATAATGTGCTTGGGATAGCATGAATTACAGAAACATCTTATATGATCTGGTGCCAATTCTGTCTAATCAGCGTAGCATTTTAACTGAAGCATTGTAAAAAAAACACCACAAAAGTGGTGTTTTTTTGGCGGGCTACCTTGGGCTGGAACCGTGGTCGGTCAAGCCCCGTAAGACTATTTAAGCCTCTTTCGGAATGTAAATTAAAGGTTCCTCGTGCGTTTTGTATTTTTCAAAAAGTGACAAAAGTGATGCCATGTCACTACGCTAAGGTTACATCCTTCTGTAATTAGTGACACAAAAACCGCTCATATGAGCGGTTTTTGTAGCCAAAATACTTTTATATTTACGGTCTTCCTCCCGGAGTATCTTCAGGAATCGGGGCGTTCTCTTGTGCTCCGCCGGTTTCGTTTTCAATCTCCGTCTCGGCTTCCTCTCCGTTGTCATCCCCCTGTCCAGCTTGCGGAGGAATAAATTGATTCGTGTCCACGGGAGCATTTTCTGCACCACTCGCACCAGTGTCCCCAGGCGCTCCTTGTTGTTGTTGTGTTGGTTGCGTTCGTGTCGGAATAGTGGGGCGAAGGTTTTGTATCTGTCCTGCGTTTTCCATTGCGCGCTGAATTCCGTCTTGTGCTTCAGCAGAAACACGTGACTGCACATCTTGAAGAATTTCAAGATGGCGGGATGTTGCTCGTTCAACCAACTCCTCAACGGTTGTTTCGCCAGTCTGTAGTCCTTCGGCAAGCCCGGAGATTTCTTTGCCAAATGTCGCATACTCGCTAAATTCGTTCAGCGCTTCTTCTACGTCCTCTGTCTCGTCATCTCCTCCACGATTTGCTCGTGCTTGAGCCGCCATGAGACGTCCTTCTGCCGCTCTGGAAAAAATATCAACCGCTACTTCAGGATCACGCTCGGCAATACCGCGAAGTGCTTCGATTTGTCCTTGTATGGACCGCTCTTTGACTGCTTGAATTGATGCCTTAGCTTGTTCAGGGACACGCTCAAGTACATCATCCAAGACGGCAAGATGCTTGGTTGTTGCGTCGGTGACTTGCTCTTCAAGATCTAGTTCCTCTGCTTGGGTTGCGCGTTCTTTAGCTTCGGATACCTGCTCTTCATAGTGAGCGACTGCTTCCTGTGCACGTTCGTCGCCTCGTTCAGTAAGGACTTGAGCCTCAGCAAGGCGCTCTTCGGCAAGCGCGAGATAGCGTGTTGCTTTAGCCGAGTTGCTAAACGTAAAGAAGGTGCCGATACCTTCAAAGAATCTATCTACAAAATAGAATGGGCTTCCCGGTACGGATCCGGCAGACGGAAGGTCGCTCGTTTGCGCGCTTACTGATCCGGCAACCGCAAAAACCAGAAAGAGCACGATGACTAATGTTTTCTTCATGGAAAATTATTTTTAAGTTATGTAATTAAGATCGACCTATCGACAGCAGGTCAGTTTATACCTTATTTTAGCATATCTTTTATTATAGCTATATTTACTACACGACGCAATAGCCGTATCGGAGATTAAGTTTCAAATTCCTTAACGAATCGTTCGTATGCCTGTTGAATTATAAGCATCGCATAGCGCATATCTTTCTCATCTTTAATAGGCAACATTGTTATATCCTGCCCATAGTATTCCCGAGCTTTTATCGGTATTTTTTGATGTTATTGGCGGTCGTTTTTGAATGATGTTCGAACTTTCTTTGAACAGAACCCCGACTAAGGAAGCCGCCCCGCCGCCGCTCGCTAACGCTCGCCAGCCCGCAAAAAAGTTTTCTTCACATTTTTTGATTTACGCGCGCCGGATTTTTCCTTCTCATGAGCTTTGATAAATTCTTGAAAATCGAAGTTTTTGAAAAAGTCACTTATATTTCTTAATTCAAATTCAGTTGCTCTAAAAATATAAAAAGGCACTTCTATCTTTAATTGTTCATAAAGATTTTTAACAATTGCCGTTTTCCCGACTCCGCCAACACCACTCAATACTAAAACCTGTGGTGATTCCTTTTTTAGTTTCTCAAGGGCATCGCTTCTTTTTATTTCAATGACTTTACCATTAAAAACAATGTTGGTTTGTATTTCATTTAATATATTTTCATTATGTTTTTGTTGTTCATCAATAAGATCAAAAATACTTTTGTCTAAGGTGAAAAAATTCTTGGATATCAATTTATTATCAACAGAAACAAATGGAGATTTGAAAAAATTCTCCATGTGGTTCCAATCTATTTCAATGTTCAGCTCTTTTGCTTTTTTATCAATATCCAATTTAACTTTTAGCGCTCTTGCCAGCGGAACTTTCGCACAACATCAATCGGCAATGTAATGGAATAACTGCGCCCACTTGATGTTTTAGACAGCGACCGTATGTTTTTGTCTTCTATTTTTCTTCTTGCCATGTTTTTAATATGTAAAGTGATATTTTAAAATCCTTGAATTAATCCTTGAACTTATTCAAGGATTCTTTTTAGATACCTTTAAAACTCGCCTGGTTCTTTTCTCTTTACCTCTAATGTATCAAAATCCGTATCGTAAGAAACGATAACCATTTTACCCTCCTTAAACCACGGGTCAGATGCGATAAGTCCGTCTATGAACTTAACTTTTTCATTGGAATACATTTCTACAGCTTGGCTCACATCCGACTCATCTCGTATTTTGAGTCCTTTAAGATTAACTATGCTTTTTGCTGCTTTTGCGGTCTCTTTCCGGGAAAAATTATAAAAACTAGACAGCGTCCAAACAACTTCTGCAATAACTGCGGTTGAGGTGTAAGCAGAAACATCTCCTTTTTTTACAAGAGAAAGAAAAGAGGTGCACTCGTTAAAAAAATGCTCATTTTCTTTGACGAGCACACGCAGAAAGATATTTGCATCAATAAAATAATTCATTAGAATCGTTCGTATGACTCCTCCATCTTTTCCCGTGTTTTAAGTGGTGATACAGGATTTTCCACCTCAAAACTGCCGGCAATATCTAGTATATCTGGCGCAGGACGAATAACTGCCTCTTTCTTTTTTTTGGAAAATTCAAATATAACCTGGGAAGACGGAGTAATACCAAGTTCTTCGCGTATTTTTTTAGGGATAGTAACCTGCCCTTTTTTCGTCACTGACGACTTTTGAGTCATAAAAAGTATTACATTTTAAGTTAGTATTACTTTCAGTATACTCCTTACATTTGTCTTGTCAACCAGGGGGTGCGGCACGCCGATAAGCGAGCTAAATAAAGTTAAACTTAAGTTTAACTTTAGGTTAATAGAGATTATTCCCAACTTAGACCCCTGGGGTCTAAGTTTTTAAACGGCTAAGTATGTAGAGATTTATTATCCAGACCGACGGCGTCGGAGATATTGCTTATGCCATCTTTTCTTAGTAATTTCACCAAATCTTGGTTAATTTCGCTAATAAGCTGTGGTCCTTCGAAAATCATACCGGTAGCAAGTTGAACCAATGATGCTCCCAGACGAATTTTTTTGTAAGCATCTGATGCATTAAAAATACCTCCCACGCCAATAATTATATATGTACCTTTGGTTTTTTTGTAAACTTTCGCGATGAATTGATTTGCAAGATCTTCAACGACTTTCCCGCTGACGCCTCCCTGTTTTGGTAAATTTTTATCATGAATTTTTGAAGATACTTTATTGCGATCTTTCGTCAAGTTGGTACACACAAAACCAGAGACGTGGTGATTTCTTGATACCGTAATGATGCTGTCAAGTTCTATTTCGCTCAAATCAGGAGAAATTTTTATAAAAATTGGTTTTTTTGTGGGAAAAGTATCAATCTTGGAAAGCAAACGATCAAGTTTTTTTTCATCAACAAAGGGCTCGCCGCCATAGGCATTAGGGCAACTGATGTTGATTGTAAAATAGTCGCCGATGTTCTTAAAAGCTTTGTAAGCCTTGAAATAATCAGCGATGCCAGTATTGGTATCCACGGTTTCTTTACTGTTGGTCTTGGCGATAGAGACACCCACAGGAAAACGAAACTCTTTGTTTTTCAGACGTTCAGAAATAATTTCAGCGCCATCGTTTTTTAATCCGTAATACGCCACTAACGCTCGAGATTTTGGTAGACGCCAGAGACGTGGCTTTGGGTTACCATCACTATATTCGCCAGTAATCGAACCAATTTCCACAAAACCAAAGCCAACATCCGACAGGATATTTGTGAGCTGGGCGTTTTTGTCGAATCCAGCGGCTAATCCTATGGGATTTTGAAAACGTATTCCCAGAACAGTCTGTTCGAGCATCGGATGACGATAGCGAAAAGATAAAAGGGTTAAAGCGCGAGTGATAGGGTTTGATCCGAGAAAACGGCCGAGAGTGATGATGGTATCATGCGTCGTCTCTGGGTCTATACGAAAAGCTAGTGGCTTAAAAATAAGTTTATAAAAGAAGTGGATAGCGCTGTTACGAATGCCAATTATAAATTCTTTCATAGTCACTTGATATTGATAAGATTAGACTTTAAAAATTCATCGAAAAAAATTATCTGCGTCCTTATTATATCTCAAGGAGAATCCCCCACGATAATTTAAGAAAAATTCAAATTTGATTGAGTATAAGGTGTGTGCTTAATCTAAAATTTTGCGCAAAATCGTAAATTGGCGGGGACGACGGGATTCGAACCCGCGACCTCTTCCGTGACAGGGAAGCGCTCTATCCAGCTGAGCTACGCCCCCAGTATTTAACTACTGGAGTATTACTTATTTAACTTCGGATGCCAATAAATTGCAAGTATTTTTCTTTTTCCATCATACTTCCAATGATGTCTAATCGGCACTCTCTTTTTTAGTCCATTACTTATAGCTTTGTCTTTTCCTATATAAAAACCTATATGTTTATGTGGGCCATCATCAAACTCTTGCTCTTCCCACTCTATAATTGCTCCAATCTTAGGCTTGCCGATGGGCGGTCTTACTTTCTTCCAACCGGACTGTTTCATATCCTCTATCGTTCCATCAACTGTAGCGTGGCATTCTTTTATCAGGTTGAACCTGTGAAGAACGACGGAAACAAAAACAGCACAAGACAAACGGCCGTTTTTGGTAACATCTTTCTTCTTTCCGTTAATCTTTACCCAAAGCGTTTGAAATAATTTAGAGTCAACACTCTTCTTGATAACAGAAAGATAAGAATCAAAAACCAATAATTCCACCTTTTCTTTTTCTTCCATAGTAGCGGAGGTGGGACTTGAACCCACAACCTCAGGCTTATGAGTCCTGCGCTCTAACCAGTTGAGCTACTCCGCCTTGTTTTTATTATTTAATCTTCTTTTAATAAACTCTCTTCCTTTTCCTGTTTTAAAGAACTTTTCTCTTTCTTCAGCTTCCAATCTTGTTTCAAATACTTCTTTGTAAACACATTTCCAGGGCCCTTTGTTTTTTGTATAACCTGGAAGGTTACTAGAATTATGTTGTTTAATTCTATCTTCTAAATTATTTGTTGATCCTTTATACAAAAGCCCCTCTGGGTTTTTAATGACATATGTATAGTACATAATTTATTAAACCCACAATCCGCCGCGGCGGACTATGAGTCCTGCGCTCTAACCAGTTGAGCTACTCCGCCTTGTTTTTATTATTTAA
>CAZRHU010000004.1:0-5621 GCA_964600085.1 uncultured Candidatus Saccharibacteria bacterium | reverse complement strand
AACCCACAATCCGCCGCGGCGGACTATGAGTCCTGCGCTCTAACCAGTTGAGCTATCCCAGCATATACTCAATAATACTATATCAGAATATTAAAAAAATGAAAGAGAAAAGTTCTGAAAAACGGTCTTAAAAAGGCTGTTTTTCGGCTTGTAAAACAACCTTAAAAATGATAGAATAAAAGAGGTGAAAACAAGTGTTTTACAGTTTATTTTAGCCCTTATTGGCCTAATTTCCTTAGCTTCTTTAGGGGCTGTTGTTGTTTTTGTTTCTGCGCCTACATCGGGAGCGGAAAGCGCTTCTTTTCTAACCCCAATTCTTATTTCTCTGTCTTTTTTTCTTTTTCTAGGATCAACTTTTACCCTACTCGGTTTTAGGGCAAGAAAAAGATTTATAAACGAGAATAACAAAGAAAAAATAATCTGGATTTCTTTTAGAGAAGGAATTTTGGCAGGGTTGTTATTCTTAATTTTTGTTTGGCTCTTTCATTTTGAATTTTTTAAATTTTGGACAGCCCTACCCTTGCTCGTAATATTTATTGGATTTGAATACTTAATGCTCGCTAGAAAAAAATATACCAGGTAGTGAAAATTCAACCATCAGTCTTGGGCTGTTAAAGAGAATAATAAATATCTGGTTAAAATGTATAAACAATAAAATCTACGTAGAATGTAAGACCACTTAAAGTCGAATTTCTACTACCTGGTATGGAAACGATAGAGATTGAATCTGAAAAAGAAAAGCAACTTATAAAAAAATTAGAACAAAGAGACGACATAGACGCTAAGAGGTTGAAGCGTTTTTTAGCTATGCCCGATTTATCAAGAGCTGAAGGAAGTCCAATTAAAGAGGTGGCTGAAAGGGTGGCCAATCTTCCCAGGTTTAAAGACTTTAAAAATCTAGATGTTCCAGAAATAGTTTCTTATGAAATGAGTTTTGATCTCTTTAACTTTCCTTCAGATCATCCGGCCAGGAGTAAGTCAGATACATATTTTATAGGTGAGGAAAACGTTTTAAGAACGCATACTACAGTAATGTGGAGTTATCATTTAGATTTACCCGATATTAAAGAGAAGATAAAGAAGGGAGAGAGCTTTGGAGCTCTCTCCTACGGAAAGGTTTATCGTAAAGATGAAATAGATAGAAATCACATGAATGTCTTTCATCAGATAGACGGTTGGTATCTCTGTTCTAAAGAAGAGCACATTGTCACGATAGATGACCTGAAAGAGGTTTTGATAGAAATAGCCCAAGCGATTTTTGGTAAAGATATAGATTATCGTTTTAATAAAGATCAATTCCCCTACACGGATCCAAGTATAGAGATGGAGGTTAAGGTTGGAGATAGGTGGGTAGAGGTTTTGGGCGCCGGCGTTGTCAGAGGAGTTGTTTTAGAAAATCACGGCGTTGATTCAAAAAAGTATAATGGTTGGGCTTTTGGTTTTGGTCTCGAACGCTTGGCTATTATAAGCATGGATTTGCCAGATATCCGGCTATTTTGGTCAAAAGATGAAAGGGTTACCAGTCAGTTGAAGTTAGGAAACAAGTATGAAGAAGTTTCCAAATATCCAGCCATTGCCCGAGACATATCTTTTGTAGTTGATAATACTTTTATTCCCAACAATTATTTTGATCTAATAAGAGATTTAGGGGGCGACCTAGTGGAAGAAGTTGAGCTTATTGATAAGTATGAAGACGAAGAAAAATTTGGCAGAGACAAGGTTAGTTATACGTATAGAATAACTTATCAGAGTCACGAGAGAACGCTTCGCTCCGAAGAAGTAGATAAAATTCAAGATGAAATTTATAAACAAACAGCTGAGCAATTTAATGCAGAGCTAAGATAAATATAAAAGATATGGCAAAGAAAAAAACATCAAAAAAACTGAGTCCGAGTAGCGTTTCCAAGAAAAAAAGTGATTATTCAGCTAAAGATATTCACGTTTTAGAGGGTTTAGATCCGGTTAGGAAGAGACCGGGAATGTATATCGGCTCAACCGGCGTTGACGGTCTCCACCATCTTATTTGGGAGGTTGTAGATAACGGTATTGATGAAGCTATGGTTGGTTATGCTGACGAGGTTGAGGTTTATCTCTTAAAAGACGGCAGGGTTAGGGTGTCTGATAACGGAAGGGGTATTCCGGTAGAAAGGCACAAACAGACCAAGAAGTCAGCACTAGAAACGGTAATGACAACTCTCCACTCAGGGGGTAAATTTGGTGGTGATTCATATAAAATAGCCGGAGGTCTTCATGGAGTAGGTGTTTCTGTTGTTAATGCTTTGTCAGACCACTTAAGAGCAGAAGTTTGCCGTGATGGTCAAAAGTATGTTCAAGAATATAAGAGGGGAAAGCCCACTAGTAAGCTTAAAAAAGAAGGAAAGTGCTCTAAGACAGGCACCACCATCACTTTTAGGCCCGATATTACTATATTTAAAGTTCTAGAATTTTCTTGGAAGAAGATTATAGATCACTTACGCCAACAGGCCTATCTCACAAAAGGAGTCAAGATAAAAATTGTTGATGAAAGGGGAGAAGAATCAAATATCTACACATTTTTGTTTGAGGGCGGAGTTGTCTCTTATGTTCACTATCTCAACAGGACTAAGCCACCAAAACAACAGGGTATTTTTTACGCGGAGAAAGAGCAAGACGATGTCTTAGTTGAAGTTGCTCTCCAGTACACCGACGATTTTCAACCTTTAGAATTGTCTTTTGCTAACAATATTGCTACTGGCGAGGGTGGGATGCACCTCACTGGTTTTAGAACAGCTCTAACTAGAACCTTAAATGATTACGCTCGAAAGAATGGTTACCTAAAAGAGTCGGAAAATAATCTTAGTGGCGATGATGTTAGAGAAGGCCTTACGGCTGTTATTTCTGTTAAATTAAAAGAGCCTCAATTTGAAGGTCAGACGAAGGCAAAACTTGGTAATACTGAAGCTAGGGGGGCTGTAGAGAGTGTTGTTGCCGAAGCTCTAGAAGAGTTTTTAGACAAAAATCCTTCGGACACTAGAGCTATATTAGAAAAAACAATTTTAGCTAAAAAGGCCAGAGAAGCAGCTCGAGCAGCTCGAGAGACAGTTATTAGAAAAGGGGTTTTGGACGGTCTGGCGCTTCCGGGCAAGTTGGCCGATTGTTCTAGTAAAAAACCAGAAGAATCAGAAATTTATATTGTTGAAGGAGATTCTGCCGGTGGTAGTGCTAAACAGGCTCGCGATAGAAAGTTTCAAGCCATCTTGCCTATCAGAGGTAAGATATTGAATGTAGAAAAAGCTAGATTAGATAGGATGCTTTCATCAAAAGAGATAAAGGCCTTAGTTATTGCTTTAGGAACTGCTATTGCTGACGAATTTGACATAGAAAAACTGCGTTATCATAGAATAATTATCATGACCGATGCTGATGTTGACGGAGCTCATATAAGAACCCTACTCTTAACCCTCTTTTTTAGATACTTTCCAGAAATAGTTGATAGTGGCTATCTTTACATAGCCCAGCCTCCTCTCTACCAGATTCAAAAGGGTAGAAAATCAGAATTTGCCTATACTGAAGCCGAGAAGGAAAAAATTGTTAAGAGTTTTGCTAAAAAAGAATTTTCTTCTGGAAAATTAGCCAAAGGAAAAAAACTTAAAGTTAAGAAAATGGGGAAGGAGGATGAGGATGTGAATATAAACGAAGAGGATGCCGAAAGTTTAGAGGAAAAAGTATCAGGACTATCTATTCAGCGCTATAAAGGTCTTGGTGAGATGAATCCAAGTCAGTTATGGGAAACAACGATGGATCCAGAGAATAGAATACTAAAAAGAGTTAATGTTGAAGACGCGGAAGAGGCCGACAGAATCTTCGATACTTTAATGGGCTCGGAGGTTGCCCCGAGAAAACGATTTATCCAAACTCACGCCAAGAGTGTCAAGAACTTGGATGTATAAAAGAAGTAATATTTATTTAGAAACACCCTCGCAGAAGCGAGGGTGTTTAGTTAAAAAGAGCTATTAGCTTTCGGTGTATTGAAGTCGCTTAGAGCCACGACCGATAAGATTATAAACCACAATTTTTTTATCTTCCACCTTCCAAGCTATACGCCAGTTACTAGCAGTGGTAAGAAGAACATCTTCGGGCAATCCCCTAATATCCTGTTCTGGCTTTACAGTTCTGACTCTTGTTGAAGAAAGGTTGAAAGGATGAATATTTTCAAGTTTTCTAACGATGTTGTGTTGTGCGTTGCGTTGACGCTTTTTATAGGCTTCAAGAAATTCTTTTCTATAGACAAACTTGAAGCTGTTGAAGTGGGCTGCTTTTTGAGGAAGAGTTGGTGCGGCTGCTTTCTTTTTGTTTTCACTCTTCTTCTTCGGGGGTTTCTGCTTATCTGCCTTATCTTCTCTTTCTTCAGCTTCTCTTATTACCCTTGTTCTTTTTCTTAGGGCTGAAAGATTTCTTTCTACCTCATCAGCCATATCTTCTAAGACAGAGTTTTCTTGTTCAAGCTCCTCAACCCTAGTCCTGAGTGTGTGAATTTCACCCGCTAAGGCGTATATTTTCTGTTCTAATTCTTCTTTTTCTTTTTCTCGTTCTTTTTCTGATTTTTGAAATCGTTCTAATAGAAACCTGGCAGCCTCGCCGACCTTGATAAGTTTCTGCATTTCTTGAATTGCTAAAAGAAAATTTTTGTTCTCGTCAGGAGTGGGGAGAGCTTTTTCTTCTTCATCTTCCTCATCTTCTTCCTGACTAATAGGAAGATCTTCGAGAGTCCATATTCCTTGATTTATGAGAGCTTTCACTCCCGAAAACTCTGCTCTTCTGTCGTCATTCTTGATTTTTTCCAATATTTTTTCTTGGGTTGTTGGGTTTGTTAAAAACTCAAAGGCGGTCTTATAGAAGCGCAAATCGGTATTGATTATTGCTGGTGTTGCTTTTTTAAATCCCATTCTTTTGAGATCCTCAGCTATTGTCTTCGCCTTTTTTCTTGCAATAGAATAATCAGGTTGGACTAATGGATGAGAGATTAAAACTCTTCTTCTCTCCCAGACGTCTTTGCTGGTTCCTGGGGGAGGGAGAATTCCCTTAAGAATGTCTAAAGCTGGCACGATGTCCTCCTTTTGCTAGTATGAAGTTTTAAAAGATCACTTATTATTTATTACCATTATTAAAATAATTAGTCAATGTTTTTTGTATTACATCTAATGTTAAATATTAGGTATTTAACATAAAAATAAACGGCTCACCCGGTTGAGCCGTTTATTTTCTAGATTTTAAGCCGTTTTCTCTACCTAGTTCTTAAAGTATTATAAGAGTCGAACCTGTCCGGTCGGATGACCGGATGACCGGGTGACTGGATGACTGGATGACCTCTTCTTGAAGAGTCGAATGATTGGATGACTCCTTTACAAACTAAATCATCTATGCTATCTAAAAGAGTATAAAAGTACTTTCTAAAACTTTACACAAGGAGAAGAGATAATGAACACCTCTCAAGAAAGACTCACTCCCCGAGAGATCAGAAAGAAGTTCGGCTATAGCCAGGTCTATCCTTTCCAAGAAGGCCTGGCTATAGCAGTAAAGAACGGTAAGTGGTTCCACATCAGACCTGACGGCACCCCCGCCTACGATCAGCGGTATGACTA
>CAZRHU010000003.1:0-39605 GCA_964600085.1 uncultured Candidatus Saccharibacteria bacterium | reverse complement strand
GACTCTTTACAAACTAAATCATCTATGCTATCTAAAATAGTATAAAAGTACCTTCCAAAACTCCACACAAGGAGAAGAAATAATGAGCACCTCTCAAGAAAGACTCACTCCTCGTTTCAATCTCTCTCACGTTCCTTCAACCTCAAAGCCCCCATCTCCGTCAAAAGGAGTGGGGGCTTTTGTTTGTTTTTTGTTATAATATTTATCTATGGATAAGAAGAAAGTTTACACAGCAATGTCGGGTGGTGTAGATTCATCAGTGGCCGTATCTATACTAAAAGATCAGGGTTATAATATTGTCGGCGTATATATGAAGACCTGGTCTCCAGAGGGTAGGCCGTGCCCTTGGAGAGAAGAAAGGCGAGATGTTATACGTGTTTGCGCTCACTTAAACGTCCCTTTTAAGGACTGGGATTTTACGGATGATTATAAAAAGAAAGTGGTGGACTATATGATATCTGAATATAAAAAAGGAAAAACTCCTAATCCTGATATAATGTGTAACAAAGAAATAAAATTCGGCTTGTTTTTTGATAAAGCTATATCAGAAGGAGCTAATATGGTAGCGACAGGACACCACGCTCGTCGCAGACGATCGTTTTCATTTTTCCCGCTTGCGGAACGGGCAGGTAATTTTCAATTTTCAAAATATAAACTTTTAAGGGGTAGTGATACTAATAAAGATCAGAGTTATTTTTTGTGGACTTTAAAACAAAAACATTTAAAGAAGACACTTTTTCCTATTGGGGAATTTAAAACCAAAGAAGAGGTTAGAGAATATGCTCGAGAGAGAAAAATACCAGTAG
This sequence comes from uncultured Candidatus Saccharibacteria bacterium, assembly GCA_964600085.1. Classification (GTDB taxonomy): domain Bacteria; phylum Patescibacteriota; class Minisyncoccia; order JACQLN01; family CAZPCT01; genus CAZRHU01. The sequence continues at coordinate 38,799 of CAZRHU010000003.1, read as the reverse complement.
CAGAAAAGAAAGATTCTCAAGGAGTTTGTTTTATTGGTCCTATAGATGTTCAGGATTTTTTGAGAGAGCGTATAGAGGCAGAAGAGGGATTAATCTTAACTGTGTCGGGGCGAGTAATAGGAAAGCATAAGGGGTTATCTTTTTATACAATCGGTCAGAGACGAGGTATAGAGGTGGGGGGAACGGGCCCTTACTATGTTGTAGATAAAAAAGAGAAGTCAAATACTTTAATTGTGGCTCCACCGTCTCAAGAAAATAAACTCTTCTCAAAAGATTTAATTGCCGAAGATGTAAGCTTTGTAAACGAGGTTTTAAAGAAGGAAACAGACGTAACTGCTCAGATAAGATACAGGCAAAAAGCAGTGCCGGCTGTTTTATTACCCTTAAAAAATAACACTTGGCGTGTTACATTTAAAAAACCGGTAAGAGCTATTACTTCCGGTCAGTCGGTTGTTTTCTACTATAAAGACGAATTATTGGGCGGAGGGATTATTTCATAAAAATATTAAAACACTAGAATACTAAAATCAGTAATGAGTTCAAAAGAAATAAGAGAAAAATTTTTAGAGTATTTTAAAAAAAGAGGACACAAGATAGTTCCGTCTTCTTCTCTTTTATCTGATGATCCGTCGGTTCTTTTAACAACCGCTGGTATGCAACAATTTAAGCCATACTATACGGGTTATAAAGACCCGATGAGTGATTTTAATAGTAAAAACACGGTTTCTATTCAGAAGTGTTTTAGAACTTCTGATGTAGACGAGGTGGGCGATGAGAGCCACCTAACCTTCTTTGAAATGCTTGGAAACTTCTCTTTTGGCGGATACTTTAAAGAAGAAGCAATAAAATATAGTTATGACTTTATAACCAGAGAGATGGGTTTAAAGATTGATTATGTAAGTGTCTTTGAGGGCGATGAAGAGACTCCAGCTGATGATGAATCAGAGAAAATTTGGAAATCTATAGATTCTAATATAGAAATTAAAAAGTTTAATAGGAAGGAAAATTTTTGGGGACCTACCGGTAACGAGGGGCCTTGCGGACCAACAACTGAAATCTATGTAGATGGCCTAGAAATTTGGAATATTGTTTTTAATGAATACTACAAACATTCAGACGGTAAGTTTACTAAGTTAGAAACTCCGGGGGTAGATACAGGGATGGGTTTAGAGAGACTGGCTATGGTTAGCCAGGGCACTCGGACGATATTTGAAACAGATTTATTTAAATTTATTACATCAGGACAATTAAATAACTTAGCTAAAGAAAAACAGAGAATAGTAGCTGATCACATAAGGGGTATAATCTTTCTTATAAGTGAAGGTTTAGAACCATCTAATAAAGAGGCTGGCTACATACTAAGACGACTTATCCGTAGAGTTGTGAGTTATGAGATTGATACTGAAGATTTAATAAAAGCAATAGTAGAAGAATATAAGGATTTTTATCCAGAACTTAATAAAGAAAGAGTGTTATCAGTTTTTAATAAAGAAAAAGAAAAATTTTCTATTACTCTTGAGAGAGGTTTGAAAGAGTTAAATAAATTAGACAAAATTAATACAGAGAAGGCCTTTTATCTCTATCAGACATTTGGTCTGCCCTTTGAGGTTATTAAAGATGTTACCGGCGATAAAACAACATCTTTAAAGAGAGAAGATTTTGACAAAGAATTAAAAAAACATCAAGAGGTATCTAGAGAAGGCGCTGAAATTTTTAAGGGTGGCTTGGCAGACGATGATCTAAAAACTATCTGTTTACACACGGCGCATCACCTCCTCTTATCGGCTCTGCAAGAAGTTCTTGGTTCTCACATTAAACAAAGAGGATCAAATATAACCCGAGAGCGTTTAAGAATTGATTTCTCTCACCCCGAAGCTTTAACAAAAGAACAACTTCAAGAAGTAGAAGATATTGTTAATAATAAAATAAAGGAAGGATTAGATGTTGTAAGAAAAGAGATGACTAAAGAAGAGGCGGAAGAGATAGGAGCCCAAATGGAGTTTGGTAAAAAATATGGAGATGAGGTTTCTATTTACTTTATTCAAGATAAAGAAGGAGATGTTTTCAGTAAAGAGTTTTGTGGCGGACCTCACGTAAAGAACACGAAAGAAATAGGTAACTTTAAAATAAAAAAGGAATCTTCAAGCGGGTCAGGAATAAGAAGAATAAAGGCCGTGGTTGAATAAAGATTATATTTCGGGGTATAATATATATAAATCTCAAATTACAAATAATAAATCACAAATAAATTCCAACTCTTAAATTCAAAATAACAAATTGTAATTTGGAGTTTGGTATTTGGAATTTTTACGTTTATGGCTTCTAGAATATATATTAATCCAGAAGATGATATTAATACCGTAATAGATAAGGTGGCGGAACAAGAAGAAAACGAGGTAGCTCTTGTGGTCCCCAGTGGGGCCCACATTCTTCAAAATATTGTTGACGCCTATCTTCTTCGTGATGCTACAACAACAGGAGAAAAGAGTGTAACTATTGTTACCAATGATGTAATGGGAAGAGTTTTTGCTGAAAGAGCTGGAATAACCGTTGAGAACCCTCAACCGGGAGAGGGCGACTTTTTTATCTCTGAGGCATCGGCTAAAATGGCTGATATAGTTCCCCAAAAAAAGAAATCTTCTTCAAAAAAATCTTCAAAGCCAACCACAAAAAAGAAGAAGAAGGGTTCGTCTAGTAAAAAGGAAACTGCTAAAAAAGTTAAAAAGAGTGATAAGAAAGAGGCTAAATTTATACGTTCTTATCGTGAGTCCAGGGCTAAGAGCAACGGTTTTAACGAAATAAAGAATCGCAGGAAAAATAATAAAGATAAAAACTTTAACAAGTTCTTTAAGTTGAGCACTCCCAAGATGTTAATAGGCGTGCTCGTTATTGCTTTTTTACTAGCAGGATTTGTTTTTGGAAAAGTTCTTCCTAAAGCAGATATTTTAATTCATCCAGTTCGCCAAACAGCAAGTTTTAATGTTGAGATCTTGGTTGATAAGGAGGCCGTAGGCGTTGATATTGAGAAGGGCGTTATTCCCGGCGAGGTGTTTACTGCCGAGAAGAACGCTACGCAAGAATTTTCTTCCACCGGCTTAGAAGATGTTAAGAGAAAAGCTAGAGGTAAAATAGTCATTTTTAATAATTATTCGTCTAGTCCCCAGATTTTTATTCCTTCTCGTTTTCAGAGTGACGATGGAAAAATATTCTGGACAACTAAAAATATAAAGGTGCCCGGAGCGGTTGTTGAGGGCGGACAAACAACCCCTGGAAGTGTTGAGATTGAGGTTATTGCCGATGAGGCCGGCGAAGAGTATAATATTAAACCTACAAATTTTAGAATGCCTGCTTTAAAGGGAACAGAGAGATACGATGGTATCTATGCTGTCTCTGAAAGTTCTATGGAAGGCGGCCTCACAGGACAAGCGGTTGTTGTTTCTGAAGAAGATTTAAATAATGCCTTTGAAACATTAAAAATTAAGATAGCTCCAGATTTAAAAAAGTTTAAAGAAGGATTGCCAGATGGTTTAGTTTTATGGGACGAGACCTACAACGAAGAGGTGGCTGAAAAGATAGCTGATAGAGAAGTTGGTGAGCCAGCAGAAAATTTTACTGCTAGTGTTAAAATGGTAGCCAGAGCCGTTACCTTTAAAGAAGAGCACTTAGAAAAACTCTTGAATGAAGAAATAAACTCTCGTCTTTCAGAAGATCAAATCATAATGCCTAAATCTAAAGAAATCACCTTTCTTAAACCACCGGTTGTTGATTATCAAAGAGGAAATATCTCAGTCACTCTTCATATTAAAGTTGATGTTATAAAAAATATAGACACCAGTGCTTTTAGGGGAGCGATATTAAAGAAAAATAAAGAAGAGATTAAACAGATACTTCCCAGCTTTAAAGGTATAGAGAGGGTTGAGATTAAGTTCTGGCCCTTCTGGGTAAAGAGTGTTCCGAAAAATTCTGATAGGGTGAACGTCCAAATATTTGGAATGTAAAAAATAATTAGTCGGTTTATTAGTTATTAAACTTGCAACAATACCACTTAAGTGGTATTGTTTTATTTATGTTCTTTATAAGATTATAACTCTTGAGAAAGGAGAGAGAGGTGAGTATTCTCATGGTGGTGATTGACTGTCTAGGACTTCTGATTTTTTGGCTCACCCCCATATTTGTGGGTGAGCTCCTTATTATGAAGTGGTTCTCAGTAGGAAAAATAATGGTAACAATTATTTTTATTAGTGTTGTCTGTCTATACACACTCACTCTTCATTTGCTCGGCGCCTTATTAGCTCTTTTAATTATTCTTCTTTCTCGGAATTATTTTCTCTCTAAGATGGACAAGTTTCTATCTGGTGTAATAGTAGCTTAGTACCCCACTCTCTTACACCTTGTTTGCATAGAGAGTTTTAAACACCCCGTCTGACGGGGTGTTTTTTATCCTAAACTTTTTTGGCGGGATTTAAGGCGAGCTATTTAAGAATAATTAATAACAAAAATTGTTTTATAGAAGAAGATCTCTGCTAAGCTTATCAGAGCATTGACCTTATTTAGGGCTTTTGTTATACTCTTTAAGGTTGTTAAATAATGAAAAAAGACGTTATACGAAAGGAAGGGGTTGTTACAGAAACCCTGCCCAGCACTACTTTTAGAGTAGAACTGGAAGATGGAAAAGAGATAATAGCTCATCTTTCTGGAAAGATGAGGCGTTATTTTATTCGTATATTACCTGGCGATAAAGTGACAGTAGAGATGACTCCTTACGATGACGAAAAGGGTAGGATAGTTTATCGTAAGAAATAATAATCTAATCCTAACCCTCTAATTAATCCTAATTATTCTAATAAAATATTTAAGTCATTAGGATTAAGAGAATACAAAGCGTAGATAATAAATAAGATAAACGATAGATAATGAAGGTTCGTGCATCTGTAAAGAAAATGTGTGCTAATTGTAAAATAGTCCGACGAAAAGGCCGGCTGTATGTTATATGCAAGAATCCTAAACATAAACAAAGACAAAAGTAGCCCAGCGTATATAGATGTAATGGGCCAGATTATTTACTTTCTTTTAACCAAATATGAGATTATTAGGTGTAAACATTCCAGATGAAAAAAGAACGGTGATTGCCCTCACTTATGTTTTTGGTATTGGGAAGGATCTCTCTCAAAAAATTTTAGAGAGCACTAAGATTGACTTCTCTAAAAAGGCTAAAGACTTAACTGCCGAAGAATTAAATAAAATAAAGGATTATATAGAAAAAAACTTTACAATTGAAGGAGACTTAAAGAGAGAAAAGAGAGATAATATAAAAAGAAAGAAAGAGATTAAAGCTTATCAGGGCTTGAGACACATCAGAGGTTTACCTGTAAGAGGTCAGCAAACCAGAACTAATAACAGAACTGTGAGAGGAAATAAAAGACAGACAATGGGATCTGGTCGCAAACCAACAGCGTCAAAAACATAATGTTTTTGAATGAGAAATTAAAAATTAGAAATTAGAGCGAAGCGAATAATGGGCAAAAAAAGAGTAGTAAAAAAACAAGCTGATACAAAAAAAGGGGGGAAGCAGGTTAAAAAAACAAAAAAACTGCCTAAAATACAAAAGGGCAGGGTTTATATTAGAGCGACCTATAACAACACTATTATGACTATCACTAATGAAAAAGGTGATGTTATAGTATCTTCTTCAGCCGGATCTTTAGGGTTTAAAGGGCCTAAGAAGGCAACTCCTTTCGCAGCCACGAAAGTTTCAGAATCGCTTAGTGATTATATAAATAAAATGGGACTTAAAAAGGTTGATGTTTATGTGAAAGGAATTGGTTCAGGGAGAGAGTCCGCTATTCGTTCACTTCCTTCTCAAGGGCTTTCCATAAACTCTATTAAAGATCTGACACCGGTTCCTCATAATGGTCCTAGACCACCAAAGCCCAGAAGAGTTTAATCTAATCCCGACTCTCTAATTAATCTTAATCTTCCCAATAAAATATACAGAGCATTGATAATAAAAGAGATAAAAGATAGACAATGAAGTTAACTTGTAAAAAATGTAGAAGACTTGGCCAGAGCGTTTGCGGACGTGATAATTGTGCTATCAAACGTAAACCTTATCCACCCGGCCCAAGAGGTAAGAGAAGAAAAAGAATATCTGAATTCGGATACCAATTAATAGAGAAGCAAAAAATAAAATTAATTTACGGTGTTAGAGAAAAACAATTTAGAAAATATTTCGCTCAAGCCTCCAAGAAAAAAGGAAGAACGGGACAAGAGCTTCTTTCTCTTTTAGAGAGAAGGTTAGATAATGTCGTCTTTAGACTAGGTCTAGCTACAAACAGAACTCAGGCCAGACAGATGGTTGGTCACGGACACTTTAAAGTAAATAGTAGAAAAATAACCATTCCTTCATATAAGGTTGAAGTTGGTGATGAGATTACAATAAGAGAGGGGAGTAGGGAAAAAGATATATTTAAAGAGCTAGATATAAGATTGAAAAAATATGATACTCCTGTTTGGTTAGAACTTAATAAGAAAACTTTTTCCGGCAAGATGAAGGCAGAGCCGTCTAAAGAAGATTTAGCCGATATTCCTGTTGAAGTGGCTCAGGTTGTTGAATTCTACTCAAGATAATAGTAGGTTAAATATTCGTGGTATTAACACTTCTAATTAAAAAAAATATTTTAAAAGAGTAGAACGTATTAGTATTAACGGAGCATCTAAAGATCAATGCTCACAAAATAATAATTGACTATGAAAACTGTTTCACTGCCCACAAAACCAAAAATTAATAAAAAAGAAGAAAACACTGCTGTTATAGAGATTGGCTCTCTCTATCCCGGCTATGGTACGACCATAGGCAATACCTTAAGAAGAGTTCTTTTATCTTCGCTTCCTGGTGCTGCTATTACCTCTGTTAAGATTGAGGGCGCCGATCACGAGTTTACAACCTTTCCTAATATCAAAGAAGATGTTATTAATATTCTTTTAAATTTAAAGCAAGTTGGGTTTAAATTTTATAGCGACAAGCCGGAGATTATAAAAATAAAAACAGAGGGCGAAAAAGAGGTAAAAGCAAAAGATTTTGAAACCACTTCAAATGTTGAAATAATAACTCCAGACCAATTAATCGCCACTTTAACTGACAAAAAAGCAAAATTTGAGTTAGAAGCAGAAGTGAGTCCCGGTCTTGGATATGAACCAGTAGAGAGGCGCAAGAAAGAAAAATTACCGATAGGCAGAATAGCTCTTGACGCTGTCTTCACGCCCGTCAAGAGAGCTAACTTTACTGTTGAGAATATGCGTGTAGGCGAGAGGACAGATTTTAATAAACTTATTCTAGAAGTAGAGACGGATGGGTCAATATCGCCAGAAGAGGCCTATAAAAAAGCGACGGAAATACTAGAAGAGCATATAAAAATTTTAAAAGATCTAGAGTAGAAGAATACCAAATGAGACACCAGATAAAAAAAGGAAGAAGTTTAGGAAGGGTTAAGAAAGTTAGAAAAGGGCTTCTGAAAAGTCTTGTAGTTGCTCTGATTGATAATGAAAAAGTAAAAACCACTGAAGCAAAAGGGAAAGAGTTGGCTCGCTATATAGCTCCTCTGGTAACCAGAGCTCGAAATAACGATGTTACTTCAAGAAGGATTTTGTCTAAAAAACTTCCTAAAGAGTCAGTCAAAAAACTGGTTGATGAGATAGCTCCTCGGTACAAGGATAGACCGGGCGGATACACACGAATAATAAGATTGGGTGAGAGAAGAGGAGATAGCGCCCCAATGGTTATTGTTGAATTTGTTTAACTTTATGTCCTGATATAAGATTATGAAAGATACAAAGAAAGAAAAGAAAAAAATAAAAATAGACGCTAAAGGCAAGGTTTTAGGTAGAATTTCTACAGAGATAGCCAACACCCTAAGAGGAAAGAATACTACCAGCTTTGCTCCTAATAAGTCACCAGAATTAGAGGTAGTTGTTTTTAATACTGATTTATTAAAAATAACCGGCAATAAAATAAATAATAAGATTTACTATAAACACTCTGGTTATCCCGGGGGAATAAAAGAGCAGAAATTAAAAAATTTAATAATAGAAGATTCCAGGGAGGTTCTGCGAAGGTCTGTTCATGGCATGTTGCCAAAAAACAAACTAAGAAATGTTTTTATGAAAAATTTAATTCTCTATAGAAAAGACATTGATTAGGTAAATAGATATGAAAGATAAAAAAACAAAAGAAGAATATATAGAGGGGGTAGGAAGGCGAAAGAGCGCCGTTGCTCGTGTTCGCTTATATACTGTCTCTCCGGAAAAATCTTTAGAAAAAAGCGATTTTCTTGTGAATAAAAAAAAAGCGAAAGATTATTTTCTACCTGAATATAGAAGTATTGCTCTCTCACCCTTAGACAAGTTGAAAGCTCTCAATAAATTCCAAATAAGCGTTGTTGTTAAGGGCGGAGGTCCAACAGGCCAAGCTGAAGCTGTTAGGTTAGGTTTAGCCCGAGCTCTTGTTGATTTTGATATTAATTTTAGAAAAAAGTTGAAGAGAGTAGGATTTCTTACTCGCGATGCCAGGGTTAAAGAGAGAAAGAAGTATGGTCTCAAGAAAGCCCGACGCGCTCCACAGTGGAAAAAAAGATAAAGGTTTATCGGTTTTCTTTAGTATTTTTCAAGATGGCGCCAGAGAGTGCCATCTTTTTTTAGAAGCCAAATACTTTTTTTGTCTGAATTATAGATAATTTGAATTATATCTTTCTTAAGCCACTTTGCTTTATTGTAAACACCTCCTCTTCCATCTATTTCAACGCTCATTAATTCACTGTTATTCACTATTAAATACTCTGAAGAGTAGTGCCACCAAACATTCTTTATTAGTTTTGGCGATTGAAAAATTAGATCTGTCTCGCCTTTCTTTCTTTCTTCTCCTCCCTTAACATCTTTAAACCACAGGACTCCCACAGCGTAGTTATGAAAATAAAGCATCTTCTTGCCGTCCGGAGATATTCTCATTTTTTTAGGTGTAAATTTTAAATTTGGCCACTCTTCTAAAATAGAGCCTTCTAGATTGTATTTTTTTAATTTTAACTTTTTATCTACTGTAAAAAAGTTATTATCCTCAACTTCTATTGCTATAGGCGCCTCATCTAAAATCAAGTTCATCTTTCTATCTTCAATATTTAAAGATATAATATTTTCCCCGTTTCTAAAGAGTAGAGTTTTATCTTCTTCTATAAACTTCACCTCTTCCGGATTAAAGATGCTTGAAAGAGGTTTAGTAGATGAGGTTCTCAAAATAAGATCTCTCTCGTAAAGAGAAGTCAGATTAACCAGTCTTTTTTGAGAAGTGTTGAAGAGATACCAAAAATTTCCAATTTTTGTTTTGCGTGAGAATACGAGTAAATTTTTAGACCATAAAACATTATCTAGAGAAGTAGTTTTTATAAAATCATTAAACTCTATGGGAATTATGGTGTTCTCTTCTTTCTTAAAGATGTTAATTTGTTCAGCTTCATCTATAAAAAGTACAAGTTTTTCTTCTGGTGAAATTGAAAAAAAAGATAATCTCCTGTTTTCTATTATCGGTCTTGGCGACAATTCTTTAGGAAACAAAAATATATTATCAAGCGAGACAATTTTTTCAGGTTCCACGCTTAAAACTTTTTGCCACGACTGATAACCATCTTTTTGAAGAGACACCTCATAGTTTCTAGATGGAAAGAGTCCTTTTATAGCTCCAGGGGTTTCCTTTTTTAACTCTTTCTCGTTTAATATTATTTTTGCTTTCTCTGGTTTAGAATCTATAACAATAGCTCCTGTTTGAGTTATCTCATTTTTTTGAAAATCGTAACGATAACCTCCTGCATAACTTATTATCAAGGGAGCCACCAAAACAAAGATAGCTACCGCTATCCAAAAAAATAATCTTCTTTTTCTTTTAGTCACTTCGTTTTTTATTTAAATTTAATCTTTTACAAATATTAAAGCACAAAAAAAAGAAAATTAATAATTATTGAAAAAGACCATAAAAATGCTATGATAAAGCACAAAACTAAAAGTTAAAAATATGGTTAGAAAAATAGGCATAGATTTAGGAACAGTTAATACCCTGGTTTTTATACCTCAAAAGGGAATTGTAATAAATGAACCTTCTGTGGTGGCTGTGAGTTTGGATGATAATAAGGTTGTTGCCGTTGGAGAAGATGCTCGAGAGATGATAGGAAGAACTCCGGAAAGCATTGCCGCCGTAGAACCCATAAAAGAGGGTGTTATAGCCGATTACAGAGTAACAGAAGCTTTAATCAGGTACTTTATTAAGAAAGCTATGGGTAAGATAAGAATTTTGAGGCCAGAGGTGATGGTGTCTGTTCCTGCCGGAATTACCTCTACAGAGCATAGAGCAGTGGTTGAGGCGGTTATGAAAGCCGGCTCAAAGGCTGTTTATGTAGCCAAAGAGCCGGTTTTAGCGGCTATAGGGGCCGGAGTACCTATAAATGAGCCCTCGGGCCATATGATTATAGATATCGGAGGAGGAACAACTGAAGTGGCTGTTATATCTTTAGGCGGTATAGTAGCCTGGGCTTCTAGCAGAGTTGGTGGAAGAAAGATAGATGGCGCTATCCAAAATTATATTCATAAAGAACACAATTTAGCAGTCGGCCAGAGAACAGCTGAAGAGATTAAAATAGCTATTGGTTCTGCTGTAAAAGAGAAAGAAGAGAGTGTTCTAGAGATTAGAGGAAGAGATTTAGTTGCCGGTCTTCCAAAAAATATAGAACTTCACTCCAATGAAATTCCTAAAGCTATAGAAGAGATAATGTTAGAAATTATAAAGACAATAAAAAAAGTTTTACAAGAAACACCGCCGGAACTATCGGCTGATATTATGGATAAGGGTATGGTTTTAGCCGGGGGGACAGCCCTTCTTGAGGGAATAGACAAACTAATTACTCAAGAAACAGGTGTTCCTTGTTATGTGGCTGATAATCCTTTAATTTGTGTTGTTAAAGGAGCGGGTATAGCTTTAGAGAATCTAAAGTTATATAAAAGAGCTCTTTTTGCTAAAAATAGATAAAGTTGATATGACTGGACATAAAAAACAAATCAAGTATCTAAATGGTCTTTTAAAGAATAATAAAATTCCCAATACATTTATCTTTTCTGGGCCAAAGCACATAGGAAAAGAAAAGGTTGCCTGTTCTTTCTTTTGGAAGATGAGCCCGGAAGCAGAGAACAAAGAACGACACCCCGATGTTTTAGAAGTTAGTTTAAAAGAAGAAAAAAGAAATATATCAATAGAACAGACTCGAAGATTAAAAAAATTTATAAGCTTAAGTTCTGTTGAATTAAGCAGGAAACTGGTCTTGATTAAAGATGCTCATCTAATGTCTAAAGAAGCGTCGAATTCTATTTTAAAAATTTTAGAGGAACCAAAGACAGATACTATTATTATACTCTTAACCAGCAGGAGTGCTTCTTTGCCGAAGACGATCACTTCTCGTTCAGTGGTTTTAAAGTTCCAACCCCTTAATAAGAAAGAGATGAAAAAACTTGCTCAAGAAAGAGGCTTTAAAGTAGTTGAAGAAGATTTATCTTGGTTAGCGGGCAGATCTGAACTTATGATCTTGTATAATAAAAATCCAGAGAATAAGTTAGTAGAAGAGTCGAAGAAAAATTTTAACTTATTCTTTAAAATCCTAGACGCATCCTTAACGCAAAAATTCAACCTAATTCAAGAAATATTGAAAGAAGAATCTTTAGAAGAAATTTTAGAAAGTTGGTTGTTGGCCTCAAGACTTAAAATGTTAGAAAACTCAGATAGAGCAGATTTTTATAAAAATTTAATTAAGAAAATAAAAGAAACAAGAGAAATTTTAAGTTTTACGAATGTAAATAAAAGACTTTGGTTAGAAAATCTCTTTCTTTAATGTTATTATTTGTATTATAAAAAGATAAATTTTAAAAATATGAGTAAAAGTTTTCCAGAAGTAGAAAAAAGTATAAATGAAAGGTTAGATAACTTAAAAAAAGAGTTGCGAAAGATTAGGACCGGCCGTGCCAATCCTTCTATTATTGAGGAGATTATGGTTGATTATTTTGGGGTAAAGCAACCGGTAAAATCTTTGGGATCTATATCTTCCCTCGGTCCCCAGACCCTAACAGTGAGTCCGTGGGACAAGAAAGCTCTAGAGCCGATATCCTCTGCTATAACTAAGAGTCAGAATGGCCTTCAGGCAGTAGTTGATGGAGATAAGGTGAGAATTCCTTTTCCTCCTTTATCAGAAGAGAGAAGAGAGGAGTTTATTAAATTTACTAATAAGAAAGCAGAAGAAACAAGAGTGCAACTGAGACAGTTAAGAGACGATGAGATGAAAGAGCTGAAAAACCAAAAAGACAAGGGTGATATTGGCGAAGACGATTTTTTTAGAGCTAAGGAAAGGTTGGAAAAACTTTTTAAGGACTACGACAACGCAATAAACGAGGTGGTTTCCGCTAAAGAAAAAGAACTATCCACAATTTGATTTTTTACACAGACGAAAAGAGCCCTAGAAGTGTTTTATTACTTCCAGGGCTCTCTATTGTGACTACTTCTTCGGAAGGCCGGTGCGAGGGTTTTGCCCTCGACGAAGACGGGTCCGTTTCATCTTCTGGTTGTCCCGACGACGCTGTTTAGAAGCGTTTGGTTTGGGAAGGTTGCCTCGACGAGATCCGCCAGTCCTGCGGGGAGCGACTGAAGAATCCGGGGGGTGAGCCAGAGAGTGGATCCGGGCTACGCTGGACTGAGAAGACCTGTTTTTTTGTTGACGTCGAAATGGACGGACCAGTCGCTTGAAGACGGGTCGCAGAATAGCGGTGCGCATATAGACCTCTCTTGAAGAAGAAAAAAAGGAACTTAGATTATATTGATATTAACATATTGATACAATCTTGTCAATAGTAGTAAAAAAGAGGTGTAAAATAGTTAAAAATTGGTTATAATAAAGCGGTGATGACAACTTTTATAGGTTTTATAATTGTTTTATCAGTGTTGGTCCTGGTTCACGAACTGGGACATTTTTGGACCGCTAAAAAAGCAGGAGCGAAGGTAGAAGAGTTTGGAATTGGTTTTCCTCCCACATTGTTTAGTTGGCGCAGAGGAGAGACAAAGTACTCAATAAACATAATTCCCTTTGGTGGCTTCGTAAAGATACTGGGAGAAGACGAGAGTGAGATAAAAAAACCGGGTAGCTTTGGATCTCTGTCAATTAGTCGGAGAGCTATTGTTTTAGTAGCGGGTGTTGTAATGAATTTTTTACTAGCGGTGGTCTTACTGACTATAGTTAGCGGTTTGGGGCAGGTTAAGTTTTTAGACGAATCTTCAGAGGGTTATAAAAATCTTCCTCTCCAAATAATTCAAGTTATGCCAGAGACTCCAGCTACTGAAGCTGGTCTAAAAGCGGGAGATGAAGTGGTGAGTGTTTTCATTGGCGAGAATGTTATAGAGATGGATAGAGCATCGCAGTTTCGAGATATTATAAAGAAAAACGAGGGAGAAGAGCTTTTTTTAAATGTAAGACGAGGAGGTGAAGATTTATCTTTAAATATTACACCTCGTCAAAATCCCCCTGAAGGCGAAGGGGCTGTCGGCGTATTTGTGGGTAAAATTGGCAAGCAGGCATCACCCTGGTGGAGAGCGCCGTGGGATGGTTTTAAGATAGCTATAAATATGACGTTGGCAATAATTATGTTTGTGGGCAAGCTCTTTTCCGGGGGAGTTGAGCTTTCTCATATAGCTGGTCCAGTAGGTATAGCCACTCTAACCGGTGATGCAATTCGGTTAGGATTTACATATCTATTAAATTTTGTAGCTTTTCTCTCTATAAACTTAGCTATCTTAAACATCCTTCCTTTTCCAGCTCTGGACGGAGGAAGAATCTTATTCTTATTTATTGAGAAAATAAAGGGAAGTCCGGTCAAGAAAAGCATAGAAAACACTATAAACACAATCGGTTTTGCCTTGTTGATAGTTTTAATGATTTTGGTCACTTGGCAAGATATAATAAGGTTTTTATAAGTTACCCAAGCCCTTAAATTAAGATAAAAATATAAAATAAACGGCTCAACCCATTGATTAACGGTGAGCCGTTTATTATTACGATGAATTATTGTTGCGGGATTAGAGATTTAGATGCTATATTTTATTAGAAAGTAAACATTTAAACGAATAATATTATGCGACAATCCCAATTATTTTTAAAGACTCAAAAAGAAAACCCAAAAGACGAAGCTTCGATTAGCGCCCAATTTCTTCTAAGGGGTGGATTTATAGATAAATTAATGGCTGGATCTTACACTCTCTTACCTCTTGGTTTTAGAGTTTTAGATAAGATAGAAAGTATTATCAGAGAAGAATTAAACGAAACGGGTGCTCAAGAGATGTTAATGCCCTTAATGCACCCGAAAGACATCTGGGAAGCTACCGATAGGTGGGATACGGCGAAAGAAGTAATGTTTCAACTGGAAAAAAATGGTAAAGATTACGGTCTCTCTTTTACGCACGAAGAAGTTGTGATGGATATAGTTCGTAAAAGAAATTTTAGTTATAAGGACCTTCCTTTAAAACTCTATCACTTTTCAACCAAGTTTAGAAACGAATTGAGGTCTCGTTCAGGGCTTCTTAGGGGGGTAGAGTTTTTAATGAAAGATCTCTATTCCTTACACACCTCAGAAGAAGATATGTTTGATTATTACGAACAAGTTTCGGACGCTTATATGAAAATATTTAAGAGAATGGGTTTAGAGATAAAAACCACAGAAGCGGGTGGGGGAGTTTTTACGAAGGGCAACACTAGAGAATTTCAACTCTTATCAGAAAACGGCGAAGATACAATTTTTTATTGTGACGGCTGTGACTGGGCTGAAAATAAAGAAATAGCTAAAGTAAAAGAAGGTGATAATTGTCCCGGCTGTGGCGGTAGAGTTAAGAGGTCGCGATCTATTGAGGTAGGAAACATATTTCCGCTAGGAACTATGTATGCCGAAAAAATGAAAGCTGATTTTACTGACAAGGATGGCAATAATAAGCCGTACTGGTATGCTAGTTATGGTATAGGAACATCCCGTTTAATAGGGGCTATCGCTGAAACATTTAATGATAAAAACGGTATTTTATGGCCTAAGAGTGTCGCGCCGTTTCTCGTTCATTTAATTTCACTAAATGAACGAGAAGAAGGAGAAGAACTCTATAAAGATTTGAGAAGTAGCGGTGTGGACGTTCTTTACGATGATAGAAGAGATGTTTCTGCTGGTGAAAAATTTGCTCAAGCTGATTTAATAGGCATCCCTCTCAGGATTGTCGTTAGCGATAAAACACTAGAAGATGATTCGGTTGAATTAAAGAAACGATCTGAATCAGAAAAAAAATTAATAAAGACAGACAAATTATTAGAAAAGCTAAATTAATTCTTAAAATATGAAGTTTTTAGACTCTTTTCTTGGTCGGTTTGGTAAAGATGTAGGGGTTGATTTAGGAACTTCTAATACCTTGGTTTATGTTAAAGAAAGAGGAATAGTTATTGATCAACCATCTGTGGTGGCTGTAAATAAAAAAACAGGACAACTTTTAGCCATAGGAAGAGAGGCTAAAAAAATGATAGGAAAAACGCCGAGCCACATAACAGCCATAAAACCTCTAAGGTCGGGTGTTATTTCGGACTTTGATGTTACCGAGCAGATGTTACGTTACTTTTTTAAAGAAATTCAAGAAGAAAGAAGTTACTTATTACCTCGCCCCAGGGTTGTTATCGGTATTCCGTCGGGAATAACTGAAGTAGAGAAAAAAGCCGTGGAGGAAGCAGCTTTAAATGCCGGAGCTCGGGAAGTTTACCTAATAGAAGAACCGATGGCTGCCTGTATAGGAGCTCGGTTACCAATATTTGAAGCTCTGGGAAATATGGTTGTTGACATTGGCGGAGGAACAACGGAGATAGCTATTATATCTTTGGGAGGAATGGTAACTTTTAAGAGTCTTAGGATGGCCGGCGATAAGTTTAATGATGATATAATTCAGTCAGTTAGAGAAAACTCTAATGTTTTATTGGGTGAGAGAAGTGCTGAAAAAGCTAAGATAGAAGTGGGAAGCGCTGTAAAAGAGGCTGAGAAGAAAGAAATTTCTGTAAGGGGTAGGGATTTAGTAACCGGTCTTCCAAAAGAAATAAAACTAACCTCTGAAGAGGTTAGAAAAGCTTTAGAAAAGTCCATAAACAACCTCATTAGTAACATTAAAGAAACGATAGAAGAGACGCCTCCCGAGTTAATTTCAGACGTTATGAAAAGAGGGATAATTCTTACCGGTGGAGGAAGTATGCTCTCCGGACTCGATGAATTAATAAGCACCGAGACAGGAATTTCGGTAAGAATAACAGAGGACCCCCTAACCACAGTGGTTAGAGGAACGGGTATTGTCTTAGAAGAGATAGATAAATTTAAGGACGTAGTTGTTAATGTCGAAAATAAAACAACGCCAGAGGAATAAGTTTTATGAAAATAGCTCCCCGTCGGTTTATATCAATTCTTTTTCTTTCCAGTCTCATCTTATTCTTTTTTGATCAAAAAGGTTTTTTTGATGACATCTTTCAAGGTCTCCAGAGTTATGTTGTAAAACCCGTCACAAGTGTGGGGCAAAAAACTTTCTCAGAGACCACATATTTTTTTGAATCTCTATTATCTCTTCGCTTTTTTTTGAGCGATTATGAAAAAATAAGAGAGGAGAGAGATTTTTACCGAGGAGAGTATCTCAAAGTTAAAGAAGTAGAAAAAGAAAATTCTTTTTTGCGTCAGGCCCTAGATCTAGAAGGAGGGGGTGAGAGTCAGTACATACTAGCTCAGGTTGTGTCTTTTAATCCTTTAGAACCTAGTGATAATTTTACCATTAATAAAGGTTATAAAGATGGAGTAGAAGAGTCTCAAGCGATTATAATAAGCGGTCGGATTTTAGTGGGTAAGGTAGAAAAAGTAAAAGAGAAGACGAGCAGGGTTTCTTTAATAACTTCTGAAAAAAACAGGCTTACAGTAACCTTGGAAAGTAGTAGTGTTAACGCGATTATAACCGGATCACCGAGCGGAGCTCTGAGGTTAGAGCTGGTTAAAAAAGAAGCAGAGTTACATGAAGGAGAGTTAATCTTAACCTCTGGTTTAGAGGGGGGCATTCCGGGAGGTCTATTGATAGGAAAAGTGAGTAGAATTATAAGCGAAGAATCGGCCAGCTTTAAAGAGGCGGTGGTCAGGCCATTCTTTGAGTTTAAAGATTTAAAGCAACTTTTTATAGTAAAGTAAAATGAAAATTTTATATCTATTTTTTATAATTGCTCTAGCGTTAGATTTAATACTAGTACCTTTAATTGGGAGTGTGGCTTGGTTTCCTATTTTTACCTTATCTCTTTTACCTTTTATATTTTCTTTCGGCAAAAAAAGGATGGTCTGGATTATTTTCATAGCCGTCTTAACTTTCTTTTGGTTAACTACGGGATTAAATTTAGGGGTGATAACTTTATCTTTAGGCTTAGTGTTATTTTTTGAAAGATGGCTATTACCGAAATCTTTTCATAGAGATACCTGGCAGGCATTGGCAATTTCTTCTTTTGGCGTTTTAGATTTTGGTATTTTATTATGGCTATTAACTTTTATCCTTGATCCTAAAAATAATTTTTTAGATTGGGCTATTGTGGTTAGTTTTATCCTCACAACAATCTTGGCTGTATTATTAAACTTTATTTTTTATAAAAAATTTAAAGTAAATAAAAGTATAAAGTAGAAACAAATGAGAAAGAAGTGGTTTAAAAAAAGAAAAAGCGAAAATCTTCACGTTGACGAGGTCTTCTTCGATTCTTTTCAATTAGAAAAAAATGATTTTAGTTGGGAAGAGAGAATAGAAGAGAGTATTTCTCCTCGTTTTATAAAAGCAGTTTGGTTTTTTGTGGGAGTCATCTTTTTGTTTTTCGGTGGTAAAGTAGCTTACCTAAGTATTTTAAATGAGGAGAGTTTTAAAATTATAGCCCAAAATAATTATGTAAAAGAGGTATGGGAGAAACCGGCTCGAGGTATAATATACTCTAACGACTTAAAACCTTTAGTAAAGAATGAGTCCATCTTTAATTTAGTTGCTATCCCTGCTGAAATTTCTAGAGATTACGAGAAGCAAGAAGATATAATAAACTTTTTACAAAACACTTTTAAAAAAGAAAGAAAAGAGATCGTCTCATTATTTAATAATATGGATAGATTTTCTTTTAGACCGATTCCTCTTTTTAATGACATCTCTCAAGAAAAGTTAATTATCTTTAGGGCTAATAAAGAAAAGTTGCCGGGATTAAGACTAGAAGAGGACTTTAAAAGAGTTTATTTGGAGAGCTTAAACTTCTCACATATTTTAGGTTATACGGGCTTAACCTCTTTAGAAGATTTGAAAAATAAAGAAAACTATCTCTTAACAGATCAGATAGGCAAAAGTGGTATAGAGTTATACTACGAAGATTTTTTAAGAGGTAGATACGGTAAAACTGAAAAAGAAATAACTTCTATTGGGCAAGAGGGAAGAGAACTGTCTTCTGAACCATCAGAATCAGGTAAAAATTTAATTTTATTTATAGATTACGATTTACAGAAAAAAGTAACTGAGATTGTTTCTAAACACTTTCAAGAAAGAGGTTTTTCTAGGGGCGCCGTAGTAGTAATGGACCCGAGAAGCGGGGGTGTATTGGCTATGCAGAGCTTTCCTCTTTATAATAATAATAAGTTCTCGGAGGGAATAAAGGAAAAAGATCTCCAACACCTCTTCCAGAATATTGACAAACCTCTCTTTAATAGAGTGGTAGGGGGTCTCTATCCTTCTGGTTCGATTATAAAACCCTATATAGCCGTAGCAGGACTAGAAGAAGATATTATAAACGAAGACACGACCGTTAATGTTACGGGTAGTATTCGTGTGGCAGGCCAAGAGTTTCACGACTGGCGTTTGCACGGCGTTGTTGATCTACGCAAAGCTTTAGCTGTCTCCTCAAATGTATTTTTCTACTCTGTTGGGGGTGGTTACGGTGAAATAGAGGGCTTAGGACCTTACCTAATAAAAGAGTATTTAAAGAAATTTGGCTTAGGTTCTCTAACTAATATAGATTTTCCCGGTGAAAAAAGAGGTATAGTCCCAGATCCTAATTGGAAAAAAGAAAACAGAAGAGAAGAGTGGTTTATTGGAGACACCTATAATATTTCTATTGGACAAGGAGATCTGCTAGTAACTCCGCTTCAGATGACGTCAGCATTAAGCGCTATAGCTAATGATGGTGTTTTATTAAAACCCAGAATAGTTAAATCTATAGCCAACGAAGATTTAACCGATTTTACACCAACAACCCCTGAGATAACAAGAAGAAATATAGTCTCAAGAGACTCTCTTAATCCGGTAAAAGAAGGAATGAGGATGGTTGTAACAGAAGGGTCGGCTGGAATTTTAGAAAATTTACCGGTAAAAGTAGCTGGCAAGACGGGGACAGCTCAATCTCAAGAAGGAAAGAATCCTCACGCTTGGTTTACATCTTTTGCTCCTTATAAAAATCCAGAGATAGTTATGTCTGTGATCGTAGAGCACGGAGGAGGAGGTTCTCAAGTAGCTGTGCCTATAACCTATGATATATTAAACTGGTATTTTAATCGTTAAAAAGTATAGTTAATATGAATTATTATTTATTAATTATTGTTGCTTTAATTGGTTTATCTCTTGGTTTCTCTTCGGCGCGCCGAAGAGAAACCAAGAAACGAGAAGTAAGCTCTCAGATAGAAGAAAAAAATAAAAGAAAAGCCGAACTCTTAGTTTTTATAAAATTAGAAAAAAAGATTACCAACGACATGGTAGAAGAATTCTTAGAGGTGTCGGATACTACAGCTGAAAGATATTTAGAAGAATTAGAAGAAGAAGGTGTGATAAAGCAAGTAGGTAAAACCGGAAGAGGAGTTTACTATGAATTAAACCAGTAGGAATGAACAAGATAGATGGTCGGAGGTTAGCTAAGGACCTCTTAAAAAATTTAAAAGAAGAAGTAAAAGTTTTAAAAAAGAAACCGGTTTTAGCAGTGGTTAGTTTTGGAGATAAGCACTCTTCTTTTATAAGTAAAAAAGAAGAAGTGGCTAAAGAATTAGAAGTTGTTTTTAAAAAAATCGTCTTTAACCCTAAATTAAAGACGAGAGAAGCTCGTAAAGAAATAAATTTAATAGCCAAATCCTCGAATATAGATTGTATAGTTATTCAATTACCCCTACCAACTAATATAAGCCCGGCCCTCTTGAATGTTATACCTCCCCAAAAAGATCCCGATGTATTATCCGATAAGTCAGTGGGGCTTTTTTTTAATGACCGCCTCAAGATAAAACCCCCAACAGCAGAAGCTATTATGTACGCTCTAGAATCCGAGAATTTAGATTTAACAGATAAAAAAGTTGTTTTGTTTGGAGCCGGAAGACTGGTGGGAAGATTTTTAATAAAACTTCTTTTAGAGAAGAAGGTTCAACTAACTGTTTTAGCCCATCCGTTAGAGGATGAAGAGATAAAAAGGGTCTGTTTTGATGCAGATATTGTTATTTCTAGCGTTGGTCAACCCCATTTTCTGAAAGCAGATTTATTACCAGCCAACACAACTGTTATAGATTCAGGATTTTCCACACTTGACGGAAAAGTATATGGTGATGTAAAATTTGAAACTAGTCTAGATAAATTTAAAATTATAGCTAAAGTTCCCGGAGGAGTGGGACCTTTAGGAGTAACCATGCTTTTCAAAAATATTATTGAATTATATAAATTAAAAAATAAAAATAAGTCATAAAACTCTCCTTTTAATTTGGAGAGATTTTTAAATGTAAATATGAACGATAAAGATAAGAAATATTTAACAGCAAATAGATTAGAGGAAGTAAAAAAAGAATTAGAAGAATTAAAAGGAGAAAAAAGAAAAGACATTGCTCGTCGTATAGAAGACGCAAAAAATTTAGGGGATCTTTCAGAAAACGCTGAGTACGCAGAAGCGAGAGAAGAGCAAGCTTTTAATGAGGGAAAAATTAAAGAGTTAGAAAACCTGATTCGTAACGCCGAGGTTATTAAAGAAAATAATAGTAGAAAATCGGTGGTAAAAGTTGGTGACTCGGTAGAAGTAAAAGATAGCAAGGGGAACAAACATACATTTACAATAGTTGGATCTAATGAGGCCGACCCTCTCAACGATAAAATATCTAATGAATCTCCTTTAGGAAAATCATTTTTAGGCAAGAATAAGGGAGATAAAATTTCAACGAACACTCCGCTAGGGGAGGCGAGGTATAAAATAATTAAAATTAGGTAAAAAAAAACCGCCCCTTGGAGGGGCGGTTTTTTTTGACTATAAGTAGAGAAGATGAGAAAATGAGTAAATAAACCGAAAACAAAATTTATGGCTTCTCTAGAAGAATTACGTAAAACAAGAATAGAAAAATTAAAAAAACTTAGAGAAGAAGGGGTAAATCCTTATCCTGCTGAAACTCTGCGCAATACTAGTATTGCCGATTTTTTAACCGACTTTAATAAACTCTCAGAAAAGAGAGATGTAATACTCGCTGGACGAATAATAGCTCTAAGAAAGCATGGAGGCAGTATCTTTATAGATTTATACGACGGCACCGACAAGACTCAAGGATACTTGAAAGAAGATATTTTAGATAAAGATTCTTTTAGTCTCTTTGATAGAACAATGGATATTGGCGACTTTATTGAAATTAAAGGAAGAGCAGTAGAAACAAGAAGAGGCGAGAAGAGCTTAGAAGTTGATAAATGGAAAGTGTTAGCAAAATCAATTCGTCCACTGCCCGAGAAGCGAGCTAAGCTTCAGGACTCAGAAGAAAAGTTCCGAAAGAGGTATTTAGACATTCTTATGAATCCTGATTTAAAAGAATTATTCGAAAAGAAAGCAAAGTTTTGGTCAGTGATAAGAAATTTTCTTGAGAGTAAAGAGTTTTTAGAAGTAGAAACTCCGACTCTAGAAGTAACTACTGGTGGCGCTGAGGCGAAGCCCTTTAAGACGTACCACAATGACTTTGATATTGATGTTTATTTAAGAATATCGATTGGCGAGTTGTGGCAGAAGAGGTTAATAGCCTCTGGAATGAACAAAACTTTTGAGATAGGAAGGGTTTATAGAAATGAGGGTTCTAGCTCGGAACATCTTCAAGAATTCACTAATATGGAGTTTTACGCTGCTTATATGGATCTTGAAGAGGGTAAGAAGATGGTAAAAGATTTATTTATAAAGATTGCTAAAGAGGTCTTTGGTAAAACAAAATTCTCAACCAGAGAACACACTTTTGACTTGAGTGATGATTGGAAAGAATTAGATTACGTATCAACTATTAAAGAGATGGTTGGCATAGACGTTCTCTCTGCTTCTAAAGAAGAAATGGGAGAGAAGTTGAAGAGTTTAAAAATTTCTTTTGAGGGAGATAATAGAGAAAGATTAACTGACGCTCTCTGGAAACACTGTCGGAAACAAGTGTCGGGACCTGCTTTTCTTATCAATCATCCCAAACTTGTTGCCCCTCTCTCTAAAGAAAACCCTAAAAATAAAGATCTTACAGAAATGTTCCAAGTTATAATTGCCGGTAGTGAGTTAGGCAGAGCTCACGCTGAGCTCAACGATCCAATTGATCAGAAAAAGAGATTTAAACTTCAACAAGAATTAATAGAGGGGGGTGATGAAGAAGCTATGATGCCGGAGTGGGATTACGTTGAAATGCTTGAATACGGAATGCCGCCCACGTTTGGTTTCGGAATGGGAGAAAGACTTTTTGCCTTTTTGTCAGATAAATCAGCTCGTGAGCAACAAATATTTCCTCTAATGAAACCCAAAGAAAATGATTGATATAAATTTATTAAGAGAAAACACAGAAGAATTTAAAAGAGCCGTCAAGAGAAAGGGTTATAGTTTAGATATAAACACAGTTTTAACTTTAGATAAGACGAGAAGAGACATAATCAAAAAAATAGAAGAGTTACGAAGAGAAGGGAACAACATAGCTAAAGATGGAAAAGATGCGGACAGAGAACGAGGGAAAGAGATAAAGAAAGAGGTGAAGACAAGAGAAGAAAAATTAAAAGAAATTGAAGAAGAGCTAAAACAACTGCTATCAGAAATCCCCAACCCGCCTCTAGAAAACGTGCCCGAAGGAAGAGACGAGTATGATAACAAGGAAATTAAAGTTGTGGGAAAAAAAACAGAGTTTAGTTTTAATCCTAGAGATCACCTCGAGCTAGGGAAAAATCTAGACATTATTGATTTTGAGGCCGGAGCAAAAGTGTCTGGTAGTCAATTTTACTATCTAAAGAACGAAGGAGCTTTATTAGAGTTAGCCCTCATTCAATATGCTTTTGACGTTCTCTATAAGAAAAAATTTACCCCTCTTATAACCCCCGATCTGGCTAGAGAAAGATTTTACAGGGGAACTGGCTATATGCCAAAAGGAAATGAGGCGCAGACATACGAGATAGACGATTCAGATCTTGGGTTAATAGCCACCGCAGAAGTAACTTTGGCCGGATACCACGCCGATGAAGTATTAAGAGAAGAAGACCTTCCTCAAAGATACGTTGGTTTATCGCACTGTTTTAGAAAAGAAGCGGGTGCTTACGGCAAGTACTCTAAAGGACTCTATAGAGTTCACCAATTTACTAAAGTAGAGATGTTTGTCTTTTCCCAACCGGAAAATTCACCAAAGATTCATGAGGAATTATTAAGAATAGAAGAGAATATTTTTCAAAAATTAAACATTCCTTTTAGGGTTGTTGAGATGTGCGCCGGTGATCTGGGCACGCAAGCGGCAAAAAAATATGACTTAGAGGCCTGGATGCCCGGGAAAAAAGAGTGGGGAGAAGTAACCTCAACTTCTAACACTACCGATTACCAGTCAAGAAATCTAAATATTAAGTATAGAGACCAAGATAAAGAAAATAAATTCGTTCACACGCTGAACGGAACTGCGATTGCCACATCAAGGGCTATTATAGCCATCTTAGAAAACTTTCAAAGAAAAGATGGTTCTGTGGATATACCCAAAGCTCTTCAAAAATATCTGCCCTTTAAAGAGATAAAAACAAAAAAGTCCTAACTTTTGTGCCAGAAAGAGTAAGGCCAATTAAAAAAAGAAAAAAAATAAACCTCAATAAAAAAAGGTTTCTTTTGTCTCTCTTTATTATTTTTTTCTTTTTTTTCATTTGGCAAATATTTGCCTTTTACAACAAAGAAGGGATTAACCAAAATTTAGACGTTATAGGGGATAGAAAAGCCGTGGCTCTTGTTTGTGTTAGCACGGAGTGCGTCCCCTTAAATAAAGATGGAATTGCGTTTTCAAAATCTCCCAAACCCACTGGCTCACTCTTTTTTTTAATTGAAAAAAAGAAAGGAGATCTTATTGTGGGAGAAAGAGTATTAGAAGAAGAAACTTTCTTAGAACTTTTATTTTTAAAAAGAAAGATGGAAGATAACCTTTCTTTAAATACGATAAAAGCAACACAAAAAGAAGAGAGTGTTTTTTACTTTCAAACTAGAGAAGGTTGGCAAATAAAAATTGATCTCCAAAATAACGCTAACGCCACTCTTGAGATACTAGAGAGGGTTCTGAACGAAATAGGTTCCGCCCGTTTTAGTTTAGAGTATATAGACCTTCGTTTGCCTAATAAAGTATTCTATAAATTAACTCAATAAAGATTAGACAATCGTTAAAGGTTACTCGATATTATAAACAAATATTGAGTAGCCTATTTTCGCTACAGGTTCGTAGTTGTTGAGCCACTTATAGTGATTAGTAGATTTGTCAAATTTTTTTGTTGCTTCTCCTCTTCCGTTTTGTAAAAGAGTCGCCGATACGGCTATCCATCCCTTTCTTTCTGATTTAAAAAGGTCAAATTTTTCATACTTGTTTCCTAACCTGTAAAAAGGACTATCTCCGCCAAAGTAATCTAGTTTTATTTTCTGAATATTATTTTCTTCAACGTATCGAGCCAAGCGTTTTAGATCTTGTCCCCAGTCGAGGTTAGAATCAACCACATAATTATGTCCATTATCGGGACCGCCAGCAACTTCATTAAAGTAAACTAGGAAAAAAGGAAACGTAAAGAGTGAGACCGCTCCATACCACAAGAGAATCATGGTTAAAAACACACTTCTACTGACTATCTTTAAAGGTTTCTCTCTTCGCCATTTTTGAATCTGGCCACTAACCAGTAGATATATAAAAGGAAAAGTTGGAAGAACGTGACGAATTCCTATATTAAGATTTCCAAAAACACTTAAGGCCCAGTAAAAAATTACAAAAGCCAGCCAGCCGAACTCAACAAAGTAATCTCGAAGCCACCTCTTCGCGTTTTTTAAATTAATTTTATTATTAATAAGAGATTTAAACCCTACCCATAGTGAGAGTAGCATCAATAAAATTAATGCTAAAGGAACTTTTAAGCCAAAGACAACAGGAAAGTAACTCTTCCAGGCCGTAGAGGCAACATCTCCCATAAAAAAGGTTGTGTTGCCCCCGGTTGTTCTCTGAAAAACCATCAGCAGTCCTAGGCCATATTGAGCGTACGGTCTTAAGAAGGGCTTATCTGCCATCCAGACTACTTTGTCGGCTATAAATTTAAATTGACTAGAAGATAAGATATGGGCTGTATCACGAACTTGAAGATCGGGAGGATAATTCCAAACATGATACTGGTATACAGGCCATACCAAAATAAAACCAATTAAAAATATTAAGACTATAAAACCGAAGTAGCGCCAGAAACGAACCTTGTCTCTATTTATTAACCAGTAAACAAAAAAGATACCGCCATAAAAAGGAATTAATAAAATAAGAGAAAATTTTAGCAATTGAGCTACTCCAAAAGATAAGCCGGCTAGAATTATATTTTTTCTATTAGGAGTTTTTAAAAACTTAAAGAAGTAGTAAAAGCTAAAGACAAATCCAAAAGCAGCGGCCACATCAGTGGTAACTAGACGACCGTGGGCTAGAAAAGTGGGGGAGAGGGCGAAGAAAAAAAGCGCAACTAGGGCCACTCTTCCACCGTAACGTTCTTTGGCCCACTTAAATATATAAATTCCCAATAAAATTAAGAACAAGAGCATTGCTGTTCGAGCAGAATTCATTATTTTATCAGAATTATTTTCTGAATTAAATATAAGCTCTGGCCCAAAAGCCCACTGGTCATTTATATTTTCGCTCCAAGAAGGATGAGTGGATGGAAAATTTATATCTTGAAAAAGTAAAGGAATAGCCGAAACATCTTTTACTAAAGGGGGGTGTTCGGGATTTAAGCGCATATCCTTTTGAGTAAGGTAACTATAACCAGCAGAGATGTGAGGCGACTCGTCCGTGGTTAAACTGTCTCCCTGGAAAGAAAAAAAAGCTACTACAACCATAAAAATTATTAGGAGACTGGCAAGAATATTTGTCTTCATATTGTTTAGTATATTTTTTAAGGCACCCTTATTACGCCAAAGGGTGAAGTTTTTATAATTTTTGAGCCTTTATACTTTTGGTTTAAATTCTCTATAAGATCAGCGTCTTCTAGAGAAACCACTAAAAGACCGTCCTCTATAGAAGAAGGCAGTTGATTAATATCTTCTTTATTTATAAAAGTAATATCACCTCTAATATCCCAGGTAATAAATTCTATGGTCTTGGACTCAATATGGATTCCATCTATCAACTTGCCGTTATCATTAATAACAACATATTTATTTTTAGAATCACTCCCCCTCAAGAACTCTCCTGCTTGAACCAATCTTTCAGTGAAAGCTCCTTTGGTATTAGAATTAAAAGCCCACTCCACAAAATAAACCCTGGCTTCCCAAACTCCTAAAAATAAAAGAAGTATTATAGCTAAAAGAGCTAACTCCCTCTTTATTCTCCTTATTTGATTATATTTATTTTTATTTTTTTCTTGAAACCTAGATAGGTAGCGTTGTGTTTTTTTATAAAGCCACCACATTCCTTTAGCTGAAATTATAAAAACAACCGGCATCACGGCTAAAGCCCTCAAAGCGTGGGGTGCTCCTTCTGGAGCGAGAAAATTAGGAACAAGACCAATAAAAAACCATAGCAGTAAGAAGACTTCAACCTTTTTGTTTCCTTTTTTACAACCTCTTAAAAGGAGAAGTATTCCTAATAAAAAACCGATTCCTATAGGCCAGAATAAAAGAGGTCGGCCAGAGATGTTGTGTCGCCAGTTAAAATCACCTACAAAATTAAACATACCCAGTGTTTTTACCGCTCCCTCTCCCAAAGCTAGTAGCGGTGAGCTTTCGTTGAATATTGAAACCTGATCCGCTCTCCCCATAAAGTCGGCAGGATTCTGGAGATAGTAAATTAAAAGGGGAGAAGCAACTACGAGTGAGGCTACTAAGAATACAAAGCCCCATCTCAAGATATCTTTTTTATTATAAGAAAGATCAAAAAAGAGTAGTGCCGAGAATAAAATTAAAACTAAAGGCATAACCCTAAAAGATATGTATGTATGCATACCCACACCGAATATAAGCCCGCTGATTAGGAAAAAGTAAATCTTTTTTTTCTTTAAGCCCAGCCATAAAAAACCAAAAGACCATACTAAAATAGCTGGGAGTATGATAGCTCTAAAGCCAATCCGAGAAAAATTAACAGCCCAAAAACTTATAGCTGACAGGTAAGAAGAAAGAAGAGCCATCTTGTATCCCCAGATAACCCAAGAAAAGAAAAATATTCCAGCTACCATAAGAACGCCGAAAAAAGAAGAAACCATTCTTAGAGTATTGATATTTCTACCGCAAATATCAAAGGCAATTGCTGTAATATTCATATAAAGACCTTCTCGGCCATTGTTTTCAGAATAAAAAACATCAAAATCACCGCTTTCCTGAACTCTGGTAGCGTTAATGGCATTCATAGCTTCATCGGGATAAAGACCCGGCGGAGCGTCGTTTAGAGACCAGAAACGAAAAAAGACCGCAGTTAGTAAAATCAGCAGAAAAAGTAAAAAGATTACAATCTTGCCTTTTGAGGTCTTCATAATCAATATTATAACATAACTTTATGTTATAATATTGATATGGAAAAAAGAATAGAAGAAAAAAATAACTCTATAGAAATCCAACAGGAGGTTAAGAGGATAGAGCCGATGGAAAAAAGAGGTAGATTAGAAGAGCTGAAAAGAATAGCTGTAGAAGAGGGTCTGGCTAAGTCAGTTTCTATAGCTAGAAAAATAAAAGACCCGTACCTTTTAGACGAGCTTCACGACTCCTTAATCGACGAATTAAAAGAGGGTCTTAAAGAAGAGGGAATTTTAGAAGAGTTATAAAGCTAAAAGCGGAGGATGGATAATCTAATCACTAATTTTTTAATAAGCATTGGTCTTCTAGCCGGTCTTTTTATAGTCCTCTTTATTATTTTCTGGCTCTTCTCTCGTTCTATTAAAAAGAGGGGCGAAGTTGTGCGCTCTTTAGATATGGAGCTCTTTTTAATTTTAATACCAAGAGAAACAACTCCGGAAGAAAAAAGTAAAGAAGCTCGGGAGAGAATAGAGCCGATGGAGCAACTCTATTCTCTTTTTTCAGCTCTAAAGCCCGGTGGTTTTTGGAAAAGGTGGGAGTACGGCTCACCCTATATTGTATGGGAGATGACCCACATAAAAGGAAAGATTGCTTTTTACGCTTCTGCTCCTTCTAGATACGCTGACGCTCTAGTAAAAGGAATTCATTCGATTTTTCCAGAAGCTGTAGTAGAGCCGGTAGAAGATTATGATATATTTGAGCCGGGTCAAGTAACAAGCGCTTCTTATATCGTCACCTCTCGTTCAGAAATACTACCCATAAAGACCTATCAGAGTTTAGGAGTAGATCCCCTAAACAATATCGCTTCCGCTATGGCGAGCTTGAATAATGATGAGGGAGCTAGTTTACAGATTGTTATGAGACCCGTAAAAAAGGGGTGGGGATCTAAAGCTAAAAAAGTGATTAAGGAAATAAAGAGGGGAAAAACTTTTGAAGAGGCCTTAGAAAAGACATCAAAAATAAAGTTAGGAAACAGGGTAGAAGAAAAAAAAGAAGGCGAAACGCCTTATCAAGACGAAGAAATTTTAGAGGCTATTAAATCAAAAGTATCTAAAAATAATTTTGAAGTCAATATTAGATTAGCTGTTTCTAGTCCCAGTGAGGCAAGGTCAAAAGCAATTTTAAATGAAATAGAAAGTGCTTTTGTCCAATTTTCATCACCTAATTTAAACTATTTTGCCGAAGATGAAGAGAAGAAGGAAAAGATAATTTATGAATATAGCTTTCGATTGTTTGATAAAAAAGAGAAAGCGGTTTTATCCACTGAAGAGTTGGCCAGTGTTTTTCACCTTCCTCTGTCGGGCTCGTCGCTTCCTGGGGTGAGGTGGCTTAAAGCCAGATCTGCTCCCGCCCCGTGGGGAATGAGCGAAGGAATTTCTTTAGGAGTCAACAAATATAGAGGAAGAGAAACAGAGGTTCGTCTAGCTAAAACAGATAGAAGGCGTCACCTGTATGTGATAGGACAGACCGGAACGGGAAAGACCGGCCTGTTACAGCGCCTTATTCACCAAGACGTGGATAGAGGAGCAGGTCTGTGTGTTATAGATCCTCACGGCGATCTAACAGAGTCAATTTTAGGTCTTATTCCTAAAGAGAGGTGGGAAGATGTAGTTCTTTTTGATCCCACAGATTTAGAAAAACCATTTGGTCTTAATATGTTAGAGTACAACCCCCAGCATCCAGAACAAAAAACTTTTATAATTGATGAACTTATAAATATATTTAATAAGTTATATGATCTAAAAGCCACCGGGGGGCCACTGTTTGAACAGTACACCCGTAACGCCCTTTTATTGTTAATGGATTATCCGGAAAGAGGCTATACCCTAATGGACGTTCCGAGGGTTTTAGCTGATAAAAACTTTAGAAGATCTTTGTTGTCGCAAACCGAAAACCCCGTCGTCAAGGACTTTTGGGAAAAAGAAGCCGAAAAAGCCGGCGGTGAGGCCTCTTTAGCTAATATGGTTCCTTATATAACCTCTAAGTTTAATGCTTTTATATCTAATGACTTTATGAGACCTATAGTAGGTCAATCAAAAAGTTCTATCAATTTTAGAAGAGTTATGGATGAAGGTAAAATACTTTTAGTTAATCTATCAAAAGGAAAATTGGGTGAAGCTAATATGAGCCTACTAGGCCTAATAGTGGCTGGAAAACTAGCTATGGCTTCTTTTTCAAGGGGAGATACTCCCCAAGAAGAACGGAGAGATTTTTATCTATATATGGATGAGTTTCAAAACTTCACCACCTCATCAGCAGCTACCATCTTATCAGAAGCTAGAAAGTATCGCTTAAATTTAATCTTAGCCCACCAATTCATAGGACAATTGCCAGAAGAAATATCCAAAGCCGTTTTTGGCAACATTGGAACAATGGCTATAATGAGGATTGGTGAAGAAGATGCCGAATTTCTGTCTCAGTATTTAGAACCTCTCTTTGGAGCTCACGACCTTATAAATTTAGACAACTTTCACGCGTATGTGAAGATGATATTTAAGGGTCAGACAGCTCAACCATTTAATATAAAGCTCTACTCGCCTCACAAGCCAAATCCCGAGACGGCTAATATAGTTAGAGGATTATCACGAACAAAGTATGGTAAAGAAAGAGAGTTGGTTAGAGAAGAGCTAGTTAGAAAAAGAGAAGAAAGAAAAAAAATAGAAGACAATAGGGAAGATAAAAAACAATTCAAATTATAAATTATTTAGCAACCCTAAAGATCGCTAAATATAAAAAATAATAAAAATGGCAAACACAATATTAGAAAGCAAGGACGATAGCTTTATTAAGTTAAGTAAATTAGATTTATTCTTATCAGCAATTATCGGTTTTGTGGTTGCTATATCTATCTGGATAATAGGGGAGAATATAAATTTCGAGAACACTTTCTTTATCTGGTTATTTTTCTTATTCCCGGTCTTGTCCGCTTCTGGTCTTTGGTTAACCTACTCTATAGGTAAACGATGGAGTACGGCTTACCAGTTAGGAAAATACTTCTTGGTCGGTAGTTTAAACACTTTTGTTGATCTGGGTGTCTTAAATTTATTAATTCTCTTGGGCGACACTTCAACAGGAACAGCTTATTCTATATTTAAAGGAGTTGCTTTTGTGGTCGCTGTTGTTAATAGTTACTTCTGGAACAAGCTCTGGACTTTTCAATCGGGAAAAGGTAATTTTATCCAGTTTTTACTCATCTCTATAGCCGGCTTTGTTATAAATGTCGGTGTTGCTTCGCTGGTTGTTAATGTTATAGGGCCACTTGGAGGAGTTAGCGCGGAACTATGGGCTAACATTGGAGCTGTTATAGCCACCTTTATTTCTTTAATCTGGAACTTTATTGGTTATAAATTCTTTGTTTTTAAAGAGTAGAGGCACAACCTCCGAGGTTGCGCTTTAGGAGGTTGACAATATATAAAAAATAGAATATAATAAAGATAGTTGAAAATATTAGTTCCTTTGATACAGGAGGTTACCGATGTATAAATTCTTCTTTCTGGCACTCACCCTTCTCTGCGGAGGATGTGAATTCCTCGATCTCGACGACATCGTTGGGCCTGATGAGGAGAACATCCCTGTTGACGTTCACAATCTCTCTGTGGACGATCTAAAGATAACTATCGGTGGCAATGTTCAAAATCCTATCCTGGAATCCGGGAGTAGTCACCGGTACAATCCTCGGATTCGTGTGTATGAATATTCTAGATACGAGGATAGGGAGTGTGGGAGAATTCCCGTCTTTGCTAAAAATCTTCGGTTGGGAACATCCCATATTCGCGAAGTCAGAACGTGCAAAGATCGTCCCGGTAGCGTCGAGTTTCGAGACAGAGACTTCGACTGACACCACAGCACCTTCAACCCAAGGGCGCCCCTACAAGGGCGCCCTTTCTATTCAGTTAAATCGCAACTCTTGAGGTTACGCTTCGGTTGTTGGAAAAATAAACAAAATATGGTAAAAAATAAACATTGCCGGGTCGTCCCTGGCCGGGCAGGCTAATGGTAGGATGTTATGACTTATAAGGATAAGTTAACTATCCTCAATAAACTTTAAACATTGCCGGGTCGTCCCTGGCCGGGCAGGCTAATGGTAGGATGTTATGACTTATTTTGTTTATATTTTAAGAAGCAAAAAAGATAATAGATATTATACAGGTATGTCTAAGAATGTTATTAAACGTTTAGAATATCATAATAAAGGATTGGTTAAATCCACAAAACATCGCATACCATTTGAAATAGTCTATATTGAAACTTTTGATTCAAAAGTTAAAGCACGAGAAAGAGAAAAGTATTTAAAAAGCTACAAAGGATCAAAGGATAAGTTAACTATCCTCAATAAACTTTAAACATTGCCGGGTCGTCCCTGGCCGGGCAGGCTAATGGTAGGATGTTATGACTTATAAGGATAAGTTAACTATCCTCAATAAACTTTAAACATTGCCGGGTCGTCTAATGGTAGGACACATGGTTTTGGTCCATGGAATCCAGGTTCGAGCCCTGGCCCGGCAGCCATAAATAGATCGGTTTGACGAGCTAACGCTCGCCATTTTTTATTTCTTTAAGATGCAACGAACCGACACTTTTTTACCGAGCGCCTTTTTAATAGCATCCTCTAACGCTAAACGATTTTTTCTTTCCTGAATACGCTCTTTATGAAAAGAAAACTTTGTTGAAATAGTTAAAACGCCGTCCTCATCAATTTTTTGAGGAGTAACAGCTTTTACGAAAGCTGACAAAGAGTGGTTGTGTGGTTTTAGAGCGTCGGCTATATCTTCCCACTTATCTAATAAGGTCTTCACAGAAGCATCTTTAACTTCAGAGGTGTCTTCTTCTGAATTTTCTATCTTCTCAGGGGTTTCTTCTCTGTCTCTTATTGAGTTTTTTAAAACTTCTACAACAGCAACTTCAAGAGTTATCTGGGGGAGGGGATAGCTTTCTAAATCTTCTTTTGCCTCGGTAAAAACACTCATCCACTCTCCAATCTTTAACGAATCAACTTCCCCGGATTGACTCTTTAAGATTTTAAAATCCTCTTCATTTATTTCTTTTTTAAATCTCTTCGCCAACTCTTCATCTAAGCCAATTAAGAGAAGATAACGGAGATAACCTATAAGAGAAGAGAGAAATTGATTAAAGTCTTGTCCCGCTTCAGCGGTTTCTTGTATATAAATTAAACTTCCTGCTCTATCTTTTTTTATTAAGAGATCGACAAATTTTTTCAACCTCGAGTAACTAACCAACCCTAGAATCTCCTCTATATCATCAACCCCAAACTCGTCTTTACTAAAAGCTAAGACCTGCCCCAATAAACTCTCAGCATCCCTAATAGAACCGTTGGCTTCTTGAGCTATAAGCTTAATCGCCTGTTCTTCTTTAACTTTTACCTTTTCAGCAGAAAGAATTTTTTTGAGACGCTCTTCTATCTCTTTTAAATTTAAAAGCCTGAAGTCAAACCGCTGAGTTCTGGATATAACGGTTGGTAAGAGCTTATGAGGTTCGGTAGTAGCCAGTATAAAAACAACAAAAGGAGGGGGCTCTTCCAAGGTTTTAAGGAAAGCATTAAAAGCATCTCTGGTCATCATATGAATTTCATCTATTAGATATACTTTATATTTTCCACGAGAAGCTCCGAAACGAACACCCTCTTTCAGATCTCTTATCTCGTCAATTCCTCTATTAGAAGCAGCATCAATTTCTATTAAATCAATATCTTGTCCTCTACTAGCTTCAACACACCTCTGACATTTATTACAGGGCTCAGAAAATTCGTTTCTATCTTCACAATTTAAACTCTTGGCCAAAAGACGAGCAATTGTCGTCTTACCTGTGCCTCGAGGACCGGTAAAGAGATAAGCATGCGAAATCTTATCTCTCTTTAGAGAATTTTGAATTGTTTTAACCACGTGCTCTTGGCCAACAACATCACTAAATTTTTGTGGTCTATATTTTCTGTATAAAACGAGGTTATTCATAGAATAGTATCAAGTATAAAGTATAAAGTATTAAGTATCTAGTGTTATGTATAATACAGATAATGTTTTCATATTCTCGTTTTTTTAATACTTTAAAGAGTTAATTTTCTAGTAGGGCTTCGCGGGTATATTTATTACTGGCGTTCCAGAGCACCCACCCTTTAATGCCGTTGTCGTAAGTAGCTCTTATCTGCGCTCTAACCTCTTCGGGGCCATAATTAGCACCTATATCAAAGTCCTGAATCCAAGGTCTTATACTGGCAACACAATTTGTGGTAGTAGCCATCAACTGTTTTGTTCTCTTGAGAGATTCATAGACGATCTCGTAGGGGTGGTCAGCGGGATTTTCAAAACCAACGGTTCCGGGAGCAAAGTGAGAAGGATATATCATAGGCATTACAGCGTCAAAGTAGGGGAGAGCGTCAGTCATTCTCTGGCCGATGTAAGCATCATAATCTAAGTCCATAGCTCTCCAGGAGGCCATACCAAAAATATCAGCTGATATTTTTATATCTTCTTTCAAGGTTTCTTCTCTTAAGAATTGAAAAAAAGAACGAACGACTTCATATCTTGGCGTAACATTATCCCAAAAAGGAAAAACCATTCTTTCTAAATTTCCATCAGATGGAAATCGAACATAATCAAAATTTATCTCGTCAAAGCCGTATCTATCTGCTTCTCTTGCTATTTCTAAAGCATACTGACGAACCTCTTGACCGGCTGGATCTAACCAAGATAGATTTTTATGATCTCTCCAGGGCTCCCTAGTCACAGAATCTCTAACGGCTAAATCTGGTCTCGCCAGAGCCAAAAGAGGATCTTGAAAGACCTGCAGACGGCCTATAACATAAATATTTCTATCGTGTAGATCTCTAATTACTTTTTGAATATCAACTATCCTTAATTCGTCGTGAGCTTTTATTTCTTCAGCTAAAGGAATACTAGTTCTAAAAGAGAGATAGCCACTATAATCTTTAACGTCTAAAACTACTGCGTTTAATTCTGTTTCCTCAATAAGATTTAATAAGTTATTAAAGAGAGAAGGGGTTCCCGCTGTCCAGCTGGTCATATATATACCACGCAAAGAGGAGGGGGGATTTTTTAGTTTTTCTCCTAAAGAAATATCATTTCTATTAACGAAAAAGGAATAAATTTCGCTATTTTCCAGATCAAAACTTTCACCAGCTAAAATAAAAAAAGTTACTAGTATCAAGATAATAATAGCAACTAATAAAAATAAAATTTTACTTTTATTCAAAAGCTTCATTAGGCCTATTATATCTCATCAAGAACCTAATAAAAAGTTCTTATAACCATTTATAAAGGAGGTTGCATCCATCGCGCTCTTTCCTTCGGGTTGTATTTCTTCTATCTCTATAACTCCATCAGCACAACCCCTAAACAATCTTTTGTCTTCACTAAACATTTCACCTTTAACTTTCCCTCTAATATTCTTAGCAATTCTTACCTTCTTTAGATTAAAGCGAGTATTATTTATTACAGTGTAAACGCCGGGCCACCTAATAAAAGCACGCCATTTATTATATATATCTTGCGCCGAGTTGTTCCAATCTATCTCTCCGTCTTCTTTTTTAATTTTTTCTGTAAAGGTTGCCTCTTTATGGTTTTGTTTAATTAGCCCCATACCTCCGGAAACATACTTCGGTAAATCACGAAGAATCATCTCGGCTCCTAACTGTGATAGCTTATCTTCAAGATCTAAGAATGTGTCGTTATCTTTGATATTTATTTTTTCTTGAGAAACTATGGGTCCGCGATCAACTTCTTCATCTATTTGAATTAATGTAACACCCGTTTCTCTATCTCCACTTAATAGAGTGGACTGGATTGGAGAAGGTCCACGATACTTTGGTAATAAAGAAGGGTGAACGTTAATCGTCTTGTGTTTAGGTAAATTAAAAACTTGAGAGGGAATTATCTTGCCGTAAGAAACAACAATAAAAATATCTGCTTTAACGTCTTTTATAATCTTCTGAACTTCTGAATCTTTAAGAGTTTTTGGTGGAAACAAGTCTAGATCTTCTTCTCGACAAAGACTATGAACAGGAGATAAAAGTAATTCTTTTTTTCTACCAGCCGGCTTTGACGGTTCAACAACAACCAAGCCAATATCAAAATTATCACTATTATTTAGCGCTTCTAATATCGGCACCGCAAACTCTGATGTTCCAAAAAAAATAATCTTCATAAAAAATTAAAGCATAATAACACCGAAATAAATTTGTTTTAATGTTTTAATGTTTTAATGATTAAGGTGATCAATAAATAAAACTCCCTTTAAGTGATCGACCTCGTGACAGAACAGCCGAGCTAAGATGCCTTTTCCGCGAACTTTGAATTTCTTTCCATTCTCATTTATTGCCTTTATAGTCGCTTTTTCCGGTCTCCCTAACTCATCCCACTTACCGGGCACGCTTAAACAACCTTCATCTAAAACAACCTTTTTTCTGGAAACTTTAGTTATTTCAGGGTTTATAAAAACAGTATGACCGTCTTTACTAAACTCGGGATCTATCACAAAAACCTGGAGATTTCTACCGATTTGAGGAGCAGCTAAGCCAATACCATTCTCACTATTCTCTAAAGTTTCTTGCATATCTTTTATAAGTTTTTGAATTTTAGGATCAGCAACGTCATCTATGGGCTTAGATTTGCTTCTTAGTATTTTATTGTCTTTTCCTGTTACGATATCTAAAATCATATAAATTAACTATAAGATACTAACTGGGTCAACTTCAATCCTCCACTTAGAAGGAATTAGGGAGAGGAGTTGATTTCTTTTTTCTAAGCTTAGATTCTTATCTATCTTTAAAATTATACTCCAAGAAAAACCGCCTCTTACTTTACTTGATTCAGATTGAAAGGGCTCAAAAACCTCTACTCCTTGGGAAAGACCTTGATTAAGTTTACTATAGACAAAACTGACACCTTCTTCACCTCTCTTTTTATTTTTATCTACAAAGTTTAGTTTTACAACCTCCCAGAAAGGAGGCCACTTAAAAGCTTGACGCTGTTTTAGTTCTTCTCTTAGAAAATTGCCGTATCTACCGCTCTGTAAAAACTGCACAATTCTATGTTCAGTGTTGTAAGTTTGCCAAATAATTTCATCAGAACAAATATTCTGTAAAGAAGAGATTACACTATAAACATCCTCTTCACTATTGTAATTAGGTAGAAATAAAAGACTCTCTATATTAATAATACCGATAACACCAACTTGAGGCATTAACTCGGGGCGCGCCACCATCTGAGTGCCGACCAAAATTTTAATTTTACCTTCTTTAAAATTTTTCAATACTTCTTGTTGTTGGCTTCTATCTTTTATAGAGTCACTATCTAAAACAGCAACGGAAGCGGTAAAAGAAAGTTTTTTAATTTCTTCTATAATTCTTTTGGTTCCAGCCCCTATTTTTTTAAATTTATAAGAACCGCAAGAAGGACAGAGATCAACACCCTCTTCTCTTTTACTACAACTTCGGCAAAACAAGTCGGTCTTCTGATCATCTTCTTCTATGGTTATAAGTGAAGAGTCGCAAGAAGAACACTTTAAGACATATCCACAATCTCTGCATAAAACAACCGTGTATCTGCCTCTGCGATTAACTAAAAAGAGGGCTTGTTTTTTTGAATTTTCTAAAGAAGCCACTTTATCTTTAATTAACCTGGAAAGAGGAGAGGTGTTTTTTTCTTTTATCTCTTTTTTCATATCAACGACCTCTATCTTCTTAGGAAAAGTTTTCTCAAAAAGAGATTCTCTATCTTCTTTTTTTAAAATACTGGTGGCCTTAACGCTCGGGGTGTAACTGCCCCAAATTAAAGTTAAACCCCTCTTTTTCGCTATTCGGAGAGATATAGACCTGGTATCGTATCCTGGATACTGATCCCAGGACTTATGAGAAACATCTTTCTCATCTTCTAAAATGATAAGTGATAGCTCTGGAATAGAGAGAAAAATTGAAGATCTAGTGCCTATTATTAAATTGATAGATTTAGATAATATTTTTTTCCTCATCTCAATATCTTTCTTAGGCGTAAAAGAACTGCTATAGAGAAGTGTCTCTTTTTTAATTTTATCGTCTAAAGAATTAAAAAAAACTTTAGCTTCAGCCGTCTTTGGAAAGAGCACCAAGATTTGTTCTTTTTTATCCAGACGTTCTTGAATAATCTTTCTATATTTTTCAAAACGACTCTTTCCTTGTACATACCTAAAGGAAAAATTATTTTTCAGAGTAAAGGTTGGCGAGACCTCGTAAGAAAAATCTTCTTTTTCTAAAAGATACTTTGGTAAGAACGACTTTAAAACAAGACCTAGAGGAGAAAAGAGTTTTTCAGAAAGCCAGAGCGCTAACTCTATATCTTCGTCACCTAAAACCCTATTATCATTAAAAACCTTCTTTAAACCTTTTAATTTATATGAAGCTCCTCTAATGTCTAGCTTCTTCTTCTCTAGAGATTCACTATTTAAAACCAAGACTTTGACACTGCGATTTCCCAACGGAGCCACAGCTAAAGTTCCTCTGGATAGATTTTTGTCAAAAAAATAACTAAAAATCTGCTCGTTTGGACGAGGAAGGGGAGTAATAGGAATAGCAGTAATTATATACATATATCCATCGTAGCGCCTTAAACTTATTTTCTCAACAAAAAAACTCCCGCGTGTATTTCAACGCGGGAGCGGGGGTTAAAGAACCTAATCG
>CAZRHU010000002.1:0-59298 GCA_964600085.1 uncultured Candidatus Saccharibacteria bacterium | reverse complement strand
GTGCGCCCGCTAGGACTCGAACCTAGAACCACTAAGGTATAAGCTTAGCGCTCTACCATTGAGCTACAGGCGCATTGTATTTCTGAAATACAATTATATAATATATAGTAACAGATTAGCAAAAGTATTAAAAAAGAAAAGAGCTCCGATCCGCCAGTTGGCGGATCGGAGCTCCGTCAGAAAATGGTACTTGTCCGTCAGGCCCTGGAGATCTCCAGCATGTTGGCATGAGGATCAAACTTCTTGACCCGACCGGCTCGCCGACCGAAGGACCAGTCCACCTCTTCTCTTCTCTGCGCCTCGACCTGAGTTGGGGCACAGCGCCGAGGAAAGAGCTTGGAGCGATTTGAGTGAGAGACAGAAGAAGTTGGGACGATCTCAGTCTTGTTCATAATTTCTCCTTGTTAAAGCATTTTGGACAAAATTGGAACTATGTGTTCTATTATATCAATAAAATGATAAGTTGTCAAGGGGTCATCCGGTCATCCGACCAGACAGGTTCGACCCCTCTTGAGGGGTCATCCAGTCATCCAGTCATCCGGTCATTCGACCGGACAGGTTCGACCGGACAGGTTCGACCGGACAGGTTCGACCGGACAGGTTCAGTGTCTCAAGATAATAGATTATATAACCTTAAAAATTATAGAGTTATTGATTTTTAAAATTGTTCCCACCTACGGAGCGGGCAGGCACGTGGAACAATTTTAAGAGAAAATAAAAAATTATCAACCTTCAGTGGATCGACTGTGAGTTGATAAATCAATAAAAAGAAAAAATGGGAAACAGTTCAAATATAAAAATTGGGGCTTGGGGAGAAGAAATAGCCTCAAAACACCTAGAAAGAAAAGGTTACAAGATAATTGATAGAAATTTTCGTCGAAAATGGGGAGAAATTGACATTATTTGCTCTAAAAAAGAAGATATTGTTCCCCACCTACGGAACGGGCAGGCACGTGGAACAATTATGGAGAAAAATAGAAAATTAAAAATTGAGAAAAAAGATCGAATTGTTCCACGTGGAACAATTATGGAGAAAAATAGAAAGCTAGAAAATGAGAAAAAAGATCAAAATGTTCCCCGCCTACGGAACAGACAAGCACGTAGAACAATATGGAATAAATTAAAATCTATTTTTAGCAAAAACAAACTAATTGTTCCACGTAGAACAATTCAACAAAGCTCAATACATGCATTCAGAGAGAAGATTGTCTTTGTTGAGGTTAAAACAATGAGCTCAAATATAATGAGGCCGGAAGAACAAGTGACTTACTCAAAGCAAAAAAGATTAATGCGTTCTTGTCAACTTTACTTATCTCATAAAAAATTACCTAATAATATTGATTGGCAGATTGACGTAATTGGAATTATATTGGATAAAAACACAGGTAGAGCTAAGATAGAACACATAGAAAAAGCTGTTTATTTTTCTTAAAAACCACCCTCGCTTGACACCCATATCTCTATCTGCTAGACTTTTTTCAAGATTGTTTTACTTGATTATGGTCCGCTAAGAAGCGGGCTATTCTTTTAAGAATATAATACAATCTTAATCTTCCTAATAAAATATTCAGGTCATTAAGATTAAGAGAATACAGGGTGTAGATAATAAAAAAGATAAACAATAGACATATGATAAATATAAAAGAATTTCTATCGGCTATGGACCAGATAGCTGAGGAAAAAGGCATCTCTAAGGAAGAGGTTACAGATATTATTGAACAGGCCTTAGCTGCTGCTTATAAAAAAGATTACGGAGAAAGAGGAGAAAATATAAGAGCAGAGTTTAATGAAGAGACAGGAAAAGCCGAATTTTCCCAGGTTTTTCTAGTGGTTGATAAAGATATGATCTATTCTGAAAACGAGTTGAAAGAAATGGAAGAAAAAAGAGAAAAAGATTCTGATGATAAAAAAGAAAAAGAAGAGCCCCAAGAAGAAGAGGAGGAGGAAGAAATAAAAAAAGTACGTTTCAATCCTAAGAGACACATGATGATTCAAGACGCTAAAAAAGAAAAAAAGGATATTAAAGCAG
Source organism: uncultured Candidatus Saccharibacteria bacterium (assembly GCA_964600085.1). Classification (GTDB taxonomy): domain Bacteria; phylum Patescibacteriota; class Minisyncoccia; order JACQLN01; family CAZPCT01; genus CAZRHU01. Next base: position 57,269 of record CAZRHU010000002.1, on the reverse strand, counting down.
GAGAAGAGTTGGTTCTGCCGTTAGAAACAAAAGAGGATTTTGGAAGAATCGCTGCTCAAACAGCTAAACAGGTTGTAATTCAAAGGATAAGAGAAGCTGAAAGAAACGCTGTTTTTGAAGAATTTAAAGAAAAGGAAGGAGATATTGTTTCCGGAATAGTCCAGAGAGTAGAAAGAGGGGTGGTGCACCTTGATATAGGTAGAAGTACCGGTGTTATTTTTCCAGAAGAACAAATTCCTCACGAAAGGTACCGCTCTGGACAAAGAATAAGAGTTTATGTTGTGAGAGTAGAAAAGGACTCTAGGGGACCAGCCATAGTTTTATCAAGACGTCACCCACGAATTGTTTCTAAGTTGTTCGAACTTGAGGTTCCAGAGATAGCTTCTGGTATTGTAGAGATAAAATCAATAGCTAGGGAGGCCGGCTCAAGAACTAAAATAGCCGTTTCTTCAAACGAAGAAGGAGTTGATCCAGTTGGCTCTTGTGTGGGACAAAAAGGAATCAGGGTTAGCGCTGTAATTAGTGAGCTGGGAGGCGAAAATATAGACATTACAGCTTGGGAAGAAGACCCTGAAAACTTTATCGCCAACGCTCTATCGCCAGCAAAGGTTCTTAATGTAGATCTGGATGAAGAAAATCATACTGCTGTTGTAGATGTTAGTGAAGATCAATTATCATTAGCTATTGGAAGAAGAGGACAGAACGTCCGCCTGGCCGCTAAACTTACCGGCTGGAAAATAGATGTCAGAGGAGCTGAGAAGTTATTAGAAGAAGAGGGTGTAAGCGAAGAAGAACACAAAAAAGAAATTGAGGAAGCTGTCGCGGAAAGCAACCCCTCAACAACTCCCGAGGAAGAGAAAGGAGAAGAGGCAGAAATAGAGGCAGGGGTAGAGGAAGAGGAAGAGGAAGAGGAAGAGGAAAGCGATACGGATAAGAATGAAGATGAAGATGAAGAAGATAATAATAAAGAAAAGTTAGATGATAAAAAAGAAGATTAGTCTTAACACTAAACACCAACTAACAAACTATGACTAAAGAAATAAAAGACCTTCCAAAATCACAAGTAGAGATAAAGGTAGAATTATCAACCGAAGAATTAGAAGTGTATAAGAAAAAAACAGCCCAAAGGCTTTCGCAATCTCTAGAGGTAAAAGGTTTTCGCAAAGGAAGTGTTCCCCCAGAAATATTAGAAAACCACCTTGGAAAAGAAAAATTCTTCAAAGAGGTTGTGGACACAGCAATTAAAGAATCGTTCGCTAAAGTAGCGATGGAAGAAAAATTAGAGGTAATTTCTCAACCCCAAATAGAACCCCTAAAGACAGCGCCTGGAAATCCTCTTGTGTATAAAGCTATTGTTTCTGTTATGCCTGAAGTAAAGTTAGGAGATTATAAAAACATAAAAATAAAACCGGCAGAAGTAAAAGTAGAAGAAAAAGAAGTAGAAAAAGCTCTAGAAACACTACAAAAATCAAGAGCAGACTATTCAAACGCCAACAGACCCGCCAAGAAGGGAGATCGTGTGGAAATTGACTTTAAAGCTACTTTAAATGGAGCGCCCATTGAAGGAGGAGAGAGCAAACAACACCCCTTAATAATTGGTGAGGAACACTTTATACCGGGGTTTGAGGAAAAGTTAGAGGGCTTAAAAGAAGGAGAGGAAAAAGAGTTTTTTGTATCTATTCCGGAAGACTACCACCAAAAAAACATAGCTGGAAAAAAACTGAACTTTGAGGTAAAAATGATAAACGTGCAAGAGGTAGAACTGCCCGAGATAAATGATGAGTTTGCTAAAAAGTTAGGCAAGTTCCAATCTCTAGAAGATTTGAAAAATAACGTTAGAGAAGGGCTTGAAGAAGAGAAGAAGAAGAGAGAGAAAGAAAAAACACGTCTCAACATAGTCGAGACCATAGTCAAAGATAGCTCTATGGACATTCCCGAAGGATTAGTAGAGGCAGAACTCAACAAGATGGAAGGAGAATTCTCATCTTCTTTAGCTAAAATGAATATAGATGAAGAAAATTACTTAACTCACTTAAAAAAGAAAAAGGAAGACCTTAGAAAAGAGTGGAGAGATCAGGCTGAGAAAAGAGTTAGGTCTGCTTTGGTCTTAAGAGAGATAGGAAAAAAGGAAAATATATCCGCATCTAAAGAAGAGGTTGAAGCTAAAACTCAAGAAATAATCAATGGAGCTCCAGATATTAAAGATTCTAAAGATGTTGATCTAGAAGCTCTTAGTAATTATGTGCAGAGTATAGTTAGAAATGAAAAGGTCTTTGAATTTTTAGAAAAAAATATTATAAAATCATAACTAAAGACATGCAATTAATTCCAACGGTAATAGAAAAAACTCACAGAGGAGAGAGGGCTTATGACATTTATTCTCGCCTTCTTAAAGAAAGAATAATCTTCGTCGGTGGCCCTATTACAGACGCTGTAGCTAACACGGTTATTGCTCAGCTCTTATTCTTGGAAAGCGAAGATCCTAAAAAAGATATCTATCTTTACATAAACAGTCCGGGCGGATCAGTTACAGCCGGAATGGCTATCTACGACACCATGCAACATGTGAAGTGTGACATCCAAACATTCTGCGTCGGCATCGCCGCTTCTATGGGAGCTCTACTCTTAGCGTCTGGAGCTAAGAAGAAGAGGTTTGCCTTGCCTAATTCGGAAGTGCTTATACACCAGGTAATGGGTGGAGCCGAGGGACAGGCCACAGAAATAGAGATCTCCGCAAAACACATAGTAAATCTAAAAGAGAGATTGAATAAAATTTTAGCTAAACATACAGGTCAATCTTTATCTAGAATAGGAAAAGACACCGATCGAGATTTTTGGATGACATCAGAAGAAGCCCAAAAATATGGAGTGGTAGATGAGATAATCTACCCCGACAAGAAGAGTAAGAAAACCAAAAAGAAATAATTGGAAATTTAAATCAAAAAAACACCCCCGTGGGTGTTTTTTTGATTATCTAGTCACAATTTTCTAAAATTGATATAATAATCTTAATATTAGTTAAACTTAAAAACTATGCCTTTAACTTATTTAATATTGATTGGAATCGGAGTTATTATAATTATTTGGATTGTAATTGCGTTTAACTCACTAATAAAGAAGAATAATCGAGTTAAAAATGCTTGGGCAGATATAGACGTCCAGCTCAAAAAACGCTACGACTTGATTCCTAATCTTGTAGAAACTGTTAAGGGCTATAAGGATTACGAGGCATCAATTCTCGAAAAAGTTACCAAAGCACGAACTGAAGCTATAAACCAAAAAGGGGATGTGGAAAAAAGAGCCAAAGCAGAGAATTCATTGACTGGTGCTTTAAAAAATCTCTTTGCGGTTGCTGAAAACTATCCAGATTTAAAATCATCAAAAAATTTCCAAAAGCTACAAGATGAGCTGTCTACAGTTGAAAATGATATCGAGTCAGCAAGACGATACTACAACGCTGCAACAAGAGAACTGAATAACACTATCCAAGTATTCCCAACCAATATTATCGCTACCCTGTTTAGTTTCAAGAAATCAGATTTTTTTGGGGCAGAAGAAAGTGAAAAAGAATTGGTAAAAGTATCTTTTTAATGTTTCTCACAAATAAAAAAGTCAGCACAGGGTTGTTTATTGCTCTGTTTTTGTTGGCTTTTTTTGGTTTAGCAAAAACAGTTAAGGCAGAAAGTGAATTGATAAAGAATTTTGGGGTTGGTATAACTATTCAGGAAGATGGATCTATTGATGTTATTGAAAATATAGTCTATGACTTTAAAAAGAATCCGGGGCACGGCATCTTTAGAAAGATACCTCTAAAACCTGCCGACGGTCCAACCTTAATTGTTGAAGTTCTCAATGTTACAGATGAAGAAGGCAATCCTTACTCATACGTCACATCTCTTTCAAATAACATACTAACCATCAAAATAGGTGACCCAAATAAATTAATAACAGGTCCAAATAATTATGTTATTAGTTACAAGGCCTACAACGCAATTAGAGAATTTGAAGATCATGATGAGCTGTATTGGAATGCTACAGGAAATGATTGGCCCGTGGAAATATTATCTGGAAGCGTTAAAGTAATTCTTCCAGACCCCATGATTCCCGATGTCATGACAAGGTGTTTCACTGGACTTTATGGGGAAAATAACAAAAGTTGTACTTTCAGCCATAATAATTCAGCTGTAGAATATAAAACCACTAAGCCTCTTGATGTGGGAGAAGGATTAACCATTGTGGTTGGTTTTCCTCCAACATATGTGCAGAACGTATATGTTGAACCAGAAAATTCGAACTCTAACAAATTTTTCATACTAGTCGCTTTTCTTCCTCTTATTATTCTAATTATGATCATCATTCTGTCTCTAATTTATAAAAACAGGAAAAAGAACCCAAGACCAGTTATTCCAAGAAGGTTAAGAGGAGAACCCATTATTGTTTCATACGACCCACCAAGTAATTTATCGCCCATTGAGGTTGGAACAATATTAGATCGTCAAGTTGACACAACAGATGTATCTTCAATAATTATAGACTTAGCTGTAAGAGGATTTATAAAAATTAAATACATTACTAAAAAAATTCGTTTTCTTCCTGATAAAAACGACTTTGAAATAGTAAAAACGAAAAATAACAACAGACCACTTAATTCTGTGGATAAAATAATTTTTGATTTATTATTCAGCAACAGAGAAAGCGTTAAGCTTAGTGACCTAGAAGATGAGAGAACAAGCTTTCATTCTAATATTGAAGAAATAAAGGATGATGTAGAAGAAAAGTTAAAAAATAATGGCTATTTTAAAAAAGAGATTGATAAAAAATATAAAAAAATAAAAATCGCATTATCGATTTTAATAATCACTTTCTTTGTAGGATTTCTAATATCTTTGCTATTTATGAGTAAAATCGGATTCTTGATTGTTTTTATTATTACTGCTTTGGTAATCTTTTTTTCTGTTTTATTGGCTAAACAAACCAATAAACTAACATCTCTTGGAATGTCTACGCTAAAGAAAATATTAGGATTTAGAGAGTTTTTACAATTAACTGAAAAAGATAAGTTGGAACTTCTTAATGCTCCGAAATTAGAGCCAGAAATTTTTGAAAAATTTCTGGCTTACGCTATGGTTTTGGGCGTTGAAGATAAGTGGGCAAACAAGTTTGAAAACGTATACCAAAAAACACCAAGTTGGTATGAAGATTCAACCTCGTCAAGATTTAATAGTCACGATCTTGTAAAAAATATGATTGTATTTAATAACTCTTTCAATCATGTTTTTAATATTAGTTCTCCGAGATCAGGTTCTAGTAGCGGTTTCAGCAGTGGAGGTTTTTCCGGCGGCGGTTCTGGCGGCGGAGGTGGTGGTAGTTGGTAATTTTTCACCTTGTCTCCTCAAAAAAACACCCCCGTGGGTGTTTTTTTTGGTATGGAGCGGGTAACGGGAGTCGAACCCGTGTCCTCTGCTTGGAAGGCAGATATAATAGCCACTATACGATACCCGCTTTTTAAGATCTTTTAACTTTAAAAAGTAAGGAAATTAGAAATATAACAACACCAGAAAGAATTACTAGGGGACCAGCCGGCAAGCCGGTAGAACTAAAGATTAACACACCTAAAACAGCAGTAACAACTCCGATAATTAGAGCCCCTAGAGAGTATTGAGAAAGGTTCTTACTGAAATTATTCGATGCTGAGGCTGGAATAACCAACATAGCAACTGTTAGCAAGCCACCAACTATCTTTACTTCAAGAGCAACAACCACAGCAACAGCGGCTAAATAAATTAAATTGTATTTTTTAATATCGATTTTTTCTGCTCTAGCCATCTCTTCTGAAATACTAGCCAAAACCATCTTAGAATAAATCTTCTTAATAATCAAGAAAACAATAGTTCCTAAGACTATGGCTAAAATTAAATCTAAAAGGTTTATTTTTGTAATGTCTCCTATTAAAGCTTCTTCTGCTTGAGTCATCGGCAAAACTAAAAAACTAAAAGCCACGCCAGCTGCGAAAACCAGGCCTGTTAAAGCCTCAATTGGAAGTTTAGTTCTGATCTCTAAAAGCCAAATAATAACAGCTCCCAATATTATTGTTCCTAAAGCTCCCCAAAAAACATTAAAGTTATAAAGCAGACCTAGAGCTGCCCCGGGGAGAGCAAGATGCCCCAGAGGTCCCCCCACTAAAGCCATTTTTTTAGTTATCATAAGAGAGCCGATATAACCAGCAACTCCTCCGATAAATATAGCTGTTATTAAACTTAAAACTAGTTGATTGTCCATAATCAGCTGTGGTGATGTAAATGAAATTTTATATCGCTACCATAAAGCTTTTTTAAGACTTCTGACGTTAGCATCTCTTTGGGCGACCCTAAAGAGATTTTCTTCTTATTTAAACAGAGAACTTTATTCGAGTGTTTGTGGACAATGTTTAAATCATGACTGATTAGAAAAACGCTCATATTCTCTTTCTTCCAAATCTTACCTAAAAGAGAATAAACCGCTTCTTCTCCTTTAATATCAATACCACTAGTCGGCTCATCAAAAAGAAGAATTCTCGGATCTCCTATTAAACTCCAGGCAACTAAAACTCTTTGAAACTGACCCGAAGAAAGATCGGCTGGCGACTTATTGAGAACTTTTTTACTCAATCCTACTTCTTTAAGAATTTCTAATATCTCTCTGTCTGAAGAGTTTTTAAATCTAAAAAATTCTTTAGTTGATACAGGAGCTTCTCTAAATTTCTCTCTAGATAGACGTTCTGGGATATAACCCATCTTAGGTCTTCTATTATCTTTTTCTTCCGACCAAATAATCTCCCCTGTATAAGGAACCATTCCCAATAAAGCTCTAAAGAGAGTGGTCTTACCGGCGCCATTAGGCCCTAAGATAGTAAAAACATCCCCTTCTTCTACTTCAAAAGAGAGATCTTTTATAATATCTTCCCCGCCCAATTTAATATTTAAATTTTTTACCTCCAGTATTTTTTGAGCCATCTCAAAATGTTTTTATGGTCGGGCTACCCGGACTCGAACCGGGACTAAAACGTCCCAAACGTCTCGTGCTGCCATTACACTATAGCCCGTTAGAGATGCTCGTCAAAAAAGAATTTTAAACGATTTTTAATAAACCGTTTACCCATGCCGGATTTTAAATACTTTTCGCGAGCTCTCGCATCTTTTTTATTTAAACTTCCTTCATAATAAATTAATTTCCAAGGAACACCATGTTTTGTGGATTTATTCTTTCCTGAATTATGCTTTAAAATTCTTTTTTGCAAATCTTTCGTAGAGCCTGTATACCATTCATCTATTTTACTTTTAATTACATAAACATACCACATAGACATATCTCTAACGGGCTATAGCCCGTTAACGCTGATTAATTCTAACAGTATCAAAGAATAGGGTCAATTAAAACAGCTCCCAAATACGAGAGCTGTTTTAATTGAAAGTATTTTTTACTTAACTGCGTCTTTTAAGGTCTTTGAAGGTCGAAACTTAGGAACATTACGAGCTTCAATTTGAATCTTCTCACCGGTGCGAGGGTTTACACCCTGACGAGCTTTTCGATGAGAAGCCTTGAAGATGCCAAAGCCTGTAATATTAACATCTTCACCTTCAACCATTTTTTGGGTGATGGTGTCGACAATAGCGTCAACAGTCTCCCCAACTTCGGTCTTTGGCTTGCCGACCTTAGCAGCAATTGCGTCGATTAGGTCTGTTTTTGTCATAAAATTATTTCATTTTTTACTCTTAACCACTATCGACCTTTTAGAACAAAAGCTAAAACTAGCTATTTACGCTATATATAATAGCAAAAATGCCTATTTTTACGCAACCACACCAACTACTTAGCATATTCAATCGCTCGGGATTCTCTAATAACATTAACTTTAATTTCTCCGGGATACTTAAGCTCTGTCTCTAGCTGTTTAGCTATTCTGCCAGCTAACTGGTGCATTTCTAAATCGCTTATTTTTTCTGGTTTAACAAAAACCCTCACTTCTCTACCGGCTTGAATAGCATAAGACTTATCCACCCCATTAAATGAGGAGACTATTTTCTCTATATCTTCTAAACGCTTCAAATAGGCCTCCACGGTGTCTTTTCTAGCGCCCGGCCTAGCAGCAGATATAGATTCAGCCACCTGAACAATAATTGCTTCCGTAGTTTCGTAAGGATAATCATTATGATGAGACTGCATTGCCTTTATAACACTTTCATCAACTCCAAATTTATCCAGTATTCTACGACCTATTTCAACGTGAGTGCCTTGAACTTCATGATCTATAGCTTTTCCAATATCATGAAATAGGGCTCCTTTTTTTGAAACCTGTACATCGGCCCCTAATTCGCTGGCTAACATTCCGGCTATATGGGCAGCCTCTATAGAGTGAAGAAGCATATTTTGACCAAAGCTGGTTCGATACCTTAAACGACCTAATAATTGAACTAAACGAGGATCTAATCCGGTAATACCAACATCGTAAACAGCGGCTTCGCCCGCCTCTTTTATTTTTTCATTAATAGCATCTCTAGCATCGGCTACTGCTTCTTCAATTTTTGCGGGCTGAATTCTACCATCTTTTATCAAGGTCTCTAGAGCTACTTTTGCTATTTGACGACGAATAGGATCGAAGCTAGAAATCATAACCGAATCTGGCGTTTCATCGACAACAACATCGACACCTGTTAGCCTCTCCAAGGCCTTGATATTTCGACCCTCTTTACCAATTATCTTTCCTTTTAATTCTTCCGAAGGTAAATCAACATAACTGGTAGTAACTTCCGAAACAACAGAACCGGAATACCTCTGTAAAGAAGACGAAAGAATTTCTTTTGCTCTCTTGTCTAACTTTTCTTTACCTTCTCTTTCTAGATTATGAAACTCTTTTAAAAGAAGTTCTTCGTTTTCTTTTTTAATCAAATTTAAAAGCTCTTCTTTAGCTCTCTCTCTCGAAAGACCCGAGAGGTTCTGAAGTTCTTCTAGCTTTTTTTCCTTAGCTTCTTCTAGATCTTTATTCAACTCTTCTGTCTTTTTATAGCTCTCGTCCAATGTTTTTTCCTTTTCTTCTACTTCTTTGGTTTTTTTATCTATACCCTCCTCGCGCTTCAAAAGAAGCTCTTCTATTTTAGAGAGGTTAGCTTGTCTTTCTCTTTCTTGTTTTTTGGCGTCCTCTAGTATCTGGACGGCCTTGTTTTTTGCCTCTAGTAAATGCTCTTTTGCCTCCGTCTTAGTTTTTTCGGCGGCTTTCTGAAGACGAGCTTCTAAGCTCCCCGCTCGCTGTTTGGCAATAATTTGCCTTATAAAGTAACCAAGAACCAGGCCCACAGCTAAGCCTAGTGTCGCTATGAGTATTAAGTTGTTCATATTTCCTACGAGTCGTCATAAAGTTTCTTTTTGCTAAGTGCTTTCTAGTTTAAAAACCATCTTCTTAAAATAAGCTTATCAACAATCTTTGTTGCCCTTTAGACAACTCTTAATTAACAAATAATTAATAAATCCGTAATTAAACTTAGCAATAAAATCCAGCTGTGTCAAAAATTAAAAGTAAAAAGAAATGTTATAATAATAACTGTAACTTTTAACTAACTATGAAACCTGTTGTTTTAATAATTTTGGATGGTTGGGGTTATAAAGAACAAATCAGAGGTAATGCTATTCTTCAAGCAAAAACTCCAAACATAGATACGCTTGGTAAAAATTTCCCATCGGGGCTCTTACAGGCTTCGGGAATTAGCGTTGGACTCCCTTGGGAAGAACCTGGAAATTCTGAAGTAGGACACATAAGTTTAGGAACAGGCCAAATACAATACCAACCAGCAGTAAGGATAAGTCACTGTATAGAAAATGGCTCTTTTTACGAAAATAAAGAATTTAAAAAGGCCGTTGAGCACACAAGAAGATTTTCATCTTCGCTGCATATAATGGGTCTTCTGGGGAGCGGAAGTGTTCATTCTAGGACGGAACACTTAAATTCTCTTGTAGAATTTGTAAAAAAAGAGAAAGTTGAGAGGGTCTTTCTTCATTTATTCTTAGACGGAAGAGATAGTCCTCCAAAAGAGGGTGTAGAGTTGATAAAACGACTCCAAAAAGATATTTCCAAAAACATACATATAAAACTAAGTACCTTAATAGGTCGTAAATACGCTATGGATAGGAATAATAACTGGGAGAGAATAGACAGAGCCTGGAAATTATTAGTGAAGGGTGAAGGATATTTAGTAAAAGATCCGGTTTCAGCGCTAGAAAATAAATATAGAGAAGGTGTTACAGATCAGTTTATGGAGCCAGTTATTATTAAAAACCCTGGAGAAGAACCGGGTTTAATAAAAGAAAATGATTCTGTTATATTCTTTAATTTTAGAGAGGATCGGGCCCGAGAGATAACCAGAGCTTTTACAGAGCCAGAAAAAACAGAACTTAAATTACCTAAAATAAATAATCTTTATTTTGTTAGTATGGTGGAATACGAAAAAGAAACCGTTGCTAATATCGCCTTTCCACCTAAAAAAATAAAAAATTCTCTTTCAGAGTTAATATCTAGAGCAAAAAAAACTCAACTTAAAATAGCAGAAACGGAAAAATACGCCCACGTAACTTACTTCTTTAATGGAGGAAGAGAATTAGAGGTCAAGGGAGAAAAGAGAAAATTAATTCCATCAAATTCCGACCACTTTTTTTCAGAAAAACCAGAGATGAGAGCTTTGGAAATATCTGAGGAGTTGTGCAGAGCAATAAAATCTAATAGATTTGACTTTATTTTAGCTAACTTTGCCAACGCTGATATGATAGGTCACACGGGAGATATGAGTTCCGCCATAAAAGGAGTAGAGGTGGTCGATACAGCAGTAGGCAAGGTCCTGGAAGCCCTCTTGGAGACAGATGGAGTAGCTATAGTCACAGCTGATCATGGAAATGCTGAGGAGATGATGGAGGTGAATAGTGGAGACAAGCTCACAGAACACTCTAAAAACCCTGTTCCTTTCTATATAGTTGGAAACAAGTTTAAATTAGAAAGAGAAGCTCAGTTAAACACGGAGGTTGTGGGTATTCTACCCGATGTAACCGCAACTATTTTAGAGTTTTTGGAAATAAAAATTCCTTCAGACATGGAGGGGGAAAGTCTGGTATCTAATTTTTAATGAGTAATAAGCACTAAAACAAAAAACTCCTTTATGAGGAGTTTTTTGTTGCTTGGATTGTTCCTTCCGGATGTTCCGGGGGAGAGTAAACAGTGTACAGCTTCATATCTTTATCTTCGGATGTGTTAGTAATATTATGTTTTACTCCGCTAGGAACAACTATAGCCCAATCGTCTTTAATATCGTATTCTTCTTCGCTAAGAATGGCTTTACCTTCTCCCTCTTCTATTCTTATAAATTGATCGTGACCTTCATGAACTTCCAACCCTATATCTTCACCCGGCTTTAAGCTCATAACCACTAACTGTGAATTAGAGCCGGTAAAGAGAACCTTCCTAAAGTTATCGTTTTCTTTTGTTTCTTTTTCTATATCTTTTATGTAGCCTGTCATGCTTTTAAGTTTTTATCTCTACGCCCAATTTATCTTTAATGACTTTTTTTAATTCTCTAACTTCTGCTTTCAATATATTTCAATATAGTAAATTCGTCCTCAAAATCAGTAAAACGTTTCAGAAATTTATTTAGTAGAGTTGCTAGATTATCTAACTTTTCTTCAAAAGAACCCATTCTTTTTTCCATTCTCTTAAATCGAAAGTCCATCGCCTCAATTATAGTTGAGGTTGTTTCTTTTAAGTCTTTTTTTGTTATCTCTTTAGCCATGTTCTGATATTAGCTTTTACAATAACTCAAGTCAAGTATTAACTCAAATTACATAAATCATTATACACGAAAGTGTTATAAGAGCTCCAAAAAGGTGCCATAGAGCATGATCGCGAGTATAATTTATCTCTCCTTTATTGTAGTAATAAATAGCCAAAAAAGAAAAAATCACAACTGCCAAGAGATACTTTAGCGGTCTGAAACCACCAGCGATACAGAATATTACGTTCCCTAAAATAACCGTAGTGGCCAATATTCTGTCTTGAAGATAGTATTTTTTCTCTCCTGAGAGGTGAAAAAATAAAGAGGAGATAGTAGAGAGAGTTATAAGGCCACCAAAAATATACAAGCCATAGTAAAAAGCTGCTCCAATAGGAAGTGAAAATAGGAAAACGGTCCAAACATCAGAATTTAAAATCTCTTTTGTTTTTTTCTTTGGCATTAATTTTATTTTATCACAATAAGTATATCTTTATTTACTTTAAAGCTAGATTTTGGTATAAAACAAGCATCCGCCCCGATAGTTCAACGGATAGAACAGCGGCCTTCTAAGCCGCGGATGGGGGTTCGATTCCCTCTCGGGGTACTAGAAGAATTATCAATTTACAATTTTTAAAAGGTCGGCTCATAATTACTGATTCTTAATTCATAACTCATAACTATGAAAGAAATAGGTAAAGTAACCCACTACTACGGTAAAATTAACGTCGCCATTATAAAACTTTCTGGCTCTATCAAGGTTGGAGATAAAATAAAGATACAAGGAGGAACTCACGACTTTGAACAAGAGGTGAAGTCGATGCAAATAGAGCACGACAAAGTTGAAGAAGCTAAAAAGGGTGATGTTATCGGTCTTGAGGTAACAGAGAAAGCCCCTGACAGTTCTGTAGTATATAAGATGGAAGAATAAGATTAATTAACCAGCCCTTGTTTTTTATCGCTGGTTTGATATTTTGTATTTAGGATTTTAGATTTGTCTGAATTTTTTAGTTTGTAATTTTAACTTTCTTCGTCAAAGACGAAGCTTATGGTGGATGTAGCTCAACTGGTTAGAGCGTCGCTCTGTGGCAGCGAAGGTTGGGGGTTCGAGACCCCTCATCCACCCAGCTCGATATGTAGTATAGAGGATTGACAGGTTGATATTAAAGATATAAACTGTAGTTATTATGATCACTGTCCCTGCTTGTATAAGCAAGGGCAGTTTTCTTTTGTTTTATGATATAATATTGTCATAATGAAAAAGTTTATAAGAAAACAAAAAGAAAAAGTGGCCGTTTATATAGATGGTAATAACTTCTTTAGATATTTAAAGGACAAAGAGATAGAATTCCCGAAAGGTACCAAGTTTGATCACAGTAAATTTATAGATTTTTTAGTTAAGAAAAGAAATCTAACATCTAAAAGATATTATGTTGGTATCGCAAGAAATCTGGATGGTAAAGAAAAAAGTAAACGAATAGTCAGGGGTCAACAGAAATTTCTAGCAAAAATAGAAAATGAAGGATTTATAATAAAGAGAGGCAGGGTTATGTATGATAGAGGAAAGATTAGAGAAAAGGGCACAGATGTAAAAATTGCCGTTGACCTAGTAATTGGTGCTGTCGATGATTTTTACGATACAGCAATTATAGTAAGTTCCGATACAGACCTTATCCCTGCATTAAAATATATTAAGTATAGAAATAAAAGAATTGAATATGTTGGTTTTTCTCACTCGCCGTCATTGGGAATGCAAAAGGTTGCTGATTTCTCTAGATTACTAGCCCCCGAAGACATAGATCAATTTAAGGAGCCGACATTACTTAACTAATATAAAATAAATTCTAACCTTATCTTTGCAAAGCGCAACACCCGATGTTGCGCTTTGTTTGTAAATCAGCCTCTCTCGACGTGTTGTGTAGAGGTATTGACATATTCCACTGTTTTTTATATCATAACCAAAAGTTCTTTTGTAACTCAAAACAAGCCAAAAGGAGGAGAAGTATGTCTACTCTACTGGATTCCATCCAGCAAAGGCTCGACAACTACCAACTTGCTGAGCTGGGCCACCCCCACTTCGAAATCGAAGATGGTGACCACGTTGTTGGTGTCGTTGAAGATGAAAGATGCCGTAAGCTATTCGGTTTAGGACGTCTCTATCGTCGAAAAACCGAGGAAGTTTTAATTGCGGCTAAGTACGCTGGTCTAAATACAGATGAAGGTAAGGTGAAAGCCTTAGAGGCCTTTCGCTTCAAGATCTACGCAGATCTTATAATGGATATCTTCTGGGTTTCTCTGCGCGAAGAATTCAACGTATGGGAAGAGATCGTCGGAATCAGAGAAAATTGGCAGGTGGTATGGTCAAATCAAAGACCACCGACCATCTTTGACTTCCTCGACGAATTCTCGGGAATGTAAAGAAAGACAAATGACCTTCCAACGCGAAAGGGTTACACTTGATGTAACTCGCTACACTCGCTTAGAGATGCTCAAGCAGTTTTTTCTCGCAATTCTCGTTGAGGATCCTATTGATGGCACCGTATTTGATCTTGATGTGCTCAACGCTATCGAGAGCCTCAAAGAAAAATATAAGAATAAGTAGTAGTTCTCTTCTTCGCCTCCGTCAGCTGACGGAGGCGATTTTTATTATAAAGTTATTCACAATACATAAAAAAGATAAATTTCTTCATCTTTGGTATAATTAAGGTAATAAAAGGTCGACCTTTTATTTAAGAGCTCTTATTATTAATTTCTAAACCAACGTATTAATGGCTAAAACATATGCAGTAATTGTCGGTGTAATTCTACTTATTTGGGGTATTATTGGCCTCTTTACCGGCAGTTTTCTTGGTATCGCCCTAAGCGCTGGCGCTCTTCAGACCTGGTTGTTTATTGTCGCTGGTATTTTAGGTGTCTGGCTTGGTTTCGCTGGAAAAGGTACCAAAAAATACGCTCAGTGGTTTGGCGTCATCTTTGTTCTTGGTGGTCTTCTAGGATTTATTCTGCCAGGAGTTATGGACGCTATAACCCTAGACAATGGTCTAGTAGCTAATGTTGTACACTTGGTAGCTGGCTTGTGGGGTCTTTGGGCAGGATTCGGTAAGAAAAACCAAATGACTGGCCCGGCAACACCGCCAACACCGCCAACAGCTTAATCTGAGTTCTAGAAAATAAAAACTCCCCCGCCTTCAGCGGGGGAGTTTTTTTCTTCAGATTAAGTTCGCTCTGTTAATTTAATAGTAACCTCGTCTTCTTGTCCTTTTCTTAAAAACCTCACTTTTACTTCTTGACCCACTTCGCACTTCTCTAAAACATCTTGGAGAGTTATCTTTTCATCTATCTTTTGACCATTAAAATCTATGATTATATCTTCTTCTCTAAGTCCAGCCTTGTGCGCCGGACTTCCTTCTACAACCGCCTCATCCCCAGGGACATCTTCAGCGATTATATAAGCGCCCTTTTCTATTTCTAAACCCAAGCGGTCTTTAATTTTTTCATTTAAGATGAGATAGCGAACACCCAAGAAGGGTTTTCTAATATAACCGTACTTTTTAATATCTTCTAGATCTTTCTTGGCAGAATCTATGGGTATGGCAAAACCTATATTTTCTGCTCCCATAACAGTAGCCACACTAATGCCGACCGCTTTGCCATCTACTCCAACCAAGGGCCCGCCCGAATTACCTGGATTTATAGCGGCATCCGTCTGTATCAATCCTCGAAGATGAGCGACTGTTCCAGCAATGCCATCGTGAGCAGATAGAAAACGAGAAAGACCAGAGACAACGCCGACTGAAACAGTGTTTCTAAAAGTGCCAAGAGCATTACCAATAGCAATAAGAGTGTCGCCAAGCTGAAGACTAGAAGAAGATCCTAAAGGAGCTACCGGAAGATCTTCTTCTGATTCTATCTTTAAGACGGCTATGTCGTTTATTGGATCCCTGGATATTATCTTAGCGGGTAAAACATTCTCACTATTCAAAACAACTGAATAAGTAGCGGTTGGATCACGAACAACGTGTTTATTGGTTAGAATTAAACCGTCTTTTGAGATTATAAAACCAGAACCACCACCCACCTGAACTCTTTCGTGGTCATGAGGTATTTTATTTTCCCTATCTTGTTTCGGCACTTGTGGAAAAGGTAAGCCACTAGGATTAGTAAGAGGTAATTTTTTTAATAAATCGTCTGGGATCTCTTTAGTAACCACAACACTAACCACAGAGTTCTGTACCTTTTTAATAGCGTTTACCACTGGGTTAGAATTAGGTGTCGCTTGATTGTGCATAATATCTTACAAAAACATTAAAGCATTAAAACATAAAAACAATTTGTTTTAATGAAACTGGTTAACTTACTTTTGTTCCTTGTGGAACATCGTTATCGGGGCTTAATAAAACAGCTTTTCCATCTACAACAGCTGCTAAGATCATACCCTGACTTTCAACTCCCCTTAATTTTCTTGGTTCCAGGTTAACAACCATAGGAATCTGTTTGCCCCTTAAATCTTCTGGGCTGTGGCTCTTAGCTATTCCGGCTACTACCACTCTGTGATCTTTGTCACCCAGATCAACCGTAAGCTTTAGAAGTTTATCTGTGCCCTCTATCTTTTCGGCAGAAACTATGACTCCTATCCGAATATCTAATTTTTTAAAATCCTCAAAAGAGATGGTTTCCATATAATTAATAATAACATGTATTTAGTCTTGGTGTCCCCGCTAGGAGTCGAACCTAGATCTAGAACTTAGGAGGTTCTCGTTCTATCCATTGAACTACGGGGACTTGTAAAGAAATAATATCAAAACAAAAAGAGCTAGTCCACAAAAAACAATACGACCCCGGGGGTCGTATTGTTTTTTGTGTTTATCCTTCGTTAAAGACAATAATTTGAGCTGTTTGGCGACCAAATTGTTTAGCCTCCCATTTAGAAGGAAACCATATATCCATACGATCAGAGAAACGTCTATGCATTCTATCCTCAACAATAAAAGTTTTATCGCCGAAGAGTTCGGGAATTTTAACCCTGGTTCCAAAAGGTAAAAAGTTAGCAGCAACCACACCATCACGCGTTCTACTACCAGAAGCAGTTATAAAGGGCGTATCATCAGTCTCGTCTACACTAGAAGAATAGGCAGTTATGGTAACTGTGAAAACGTCATAGTTGTCCGACAGTGGAGTATAAGCAAGACCTGGTTTATTTTGGGCTACTAAAGCATTAAACTGAACTGTGGGAATATTACTACTCTCTTCTGAAAACTTAAAGAGATTATTAATAATAAAACCTCCCCTTAAGAGACTGCCGATACTAGCAAAAAAACTGGTTTCCTCACTGGCTAAAGCAAACGCAGGGGTTAGTAATATGTTGAATATTACTAGTAATATTAGTGTTTTTGACCAATAATTACGCATATTTATCTTAATTAATAAAAAAATTCCCGTCTTACCAGGAATAGCTTTATTCTATCATAAATCTATATGGTTGTCAATACCTTAAAAAAGAGTTATAATTGACCATAAGAAGTTAGCAGGATACGATATAAAAAGCAATAGTTGTAAATTTTCTAGCTCCTGTGGTGAAACGGATATCACGCGACGCTTCGGACGTCGAATTCTGGGTTCGAATCCTAGCGGGAGCACATAGATAAATTAAAAAATAAAATATGAAAAAAAGAATACTTACAGGTGACAGACCGACAGGCCTGCTTCATCTAGGTCATTATATAGGAACACTCAAAAATCGCATAAAACTCCAAGAAGAGTATGAGATGTTTGTTTTAGTTGCTGACATTCATTCTTTAACCACCAAGCCGAATAAGCAAGAGGTGGAAAAGATAAAAATGTATAGTCATCAGATGATCATAGATTATCTATCTGTTGGCTTGGACCCCAACAAGGTCACTTTTTACATTCAATCCGAGGTTCCAGAAGTAGCATATCTTTCGCTCTTGCTATCTATGGTTATCTCTACTAGTGAAGTTGAGCGCATTCCCACGTTAAAAGATGTTATGCGGGATAATAATATAAAAAATCCCTCTCTAGGATTGTTGTCTTACCCCGTTCTTCAAACCGCCGATATACTAATGGTAAAAGCTAATCTCGTGCCCGTTGGAAAAGATCAAGAATCCCATATTGAGTTGGCTAGAAAAATAACCAGAAATTTTAACAGATTATATGGCGAGACTTTTCCTGAACCAAATTCCTTAATACCAAAAGAGTCGGGAACCTTAGTTGGAACGGATGGTAAAGCTAAAATGTCTAAATCTCTAAATAACGCTATATACTTATCCGACTCAAAAGAAGAAGTGGAAAAAAAAGTTTCAAAAATGTACACGGACCCCAATCGAATTCACGGTGATGAGCCGGGGAAGGTAGAGGGCAATCCCGTGTTTATATACCACGAATCTTTTAATTCTGATAAAGAAGAACTAAAAGACCTTAAAAAAAGATATCGAGAAGGAAGTATTAGAGACGTCGAGGTAAAAGAAAAATTAGCCAAGAGTATAAATTCTTTCCTGGATCCAATAAGGAAAAGGAGAGTAGAGTTAGAAAAAGAGCCAGAAATAATTAACAAAATTTTATTTGAGGGAACAAAAAAAGCTCGAAGAGAAGCTCAAAAAACTTTGGGGGATGCCAAGAGAGCAATGGGGCTTAGTTAGAGTTATTAATTTTTCTTTTTTTACTATGAAACCTTTGGTGAACTTCGCGGAGCTGCTTGTCTGTAACGTGGGTATAAATTTGAGTAGTGGTAATATTAGAATGTCCCAGTAAAGCTTGGACAGAGCGAAGATCAGCACCATTTCGTAAAAGATCGGTGGCATAACTATGTCTTAAGGTGTGAGGATGAATGTCTTTTATTAATCCGGCCTTGGTGGCATATTTTTTTATTAGACGCTGAATAGAACGGGGTGTTAATCGAAGATCTGATGAAGAAGACCCTTCGCCGAAAGAATTACCTCTTAACACTCTTATAAACAAAGCTTCATCAATGTCAATTCTTTTGTCTAGATATTCCTTTAGCGCTTTTTTAGCTCTTTCAGATAAAAAAACAACTCTTACCTTATCACCCTTACCCCTAATAGAAAATTCATTGCGTTTAAAATTTATTGAGTCCCTGTCTAAACCGCAAATCTCTGAGACTCTGAGCCCGGTAGAGAAGAGAGTCTCTAATATCGCCTTATCGCGAAGACCTCTCAAGTTAGTAGTGTCTGGAGAAGATAATAATCTTTCCACTTCTTCTACTTCTAAAAAATCTATATCTCTCTCTGAGGTCTTGGCGAGTTCTACTCTTTCGGGAGCTAAAGAATCCATCTTTCTCTTGGTTAAGTATTTTAAAAACCCCCTCAAAGCTATAATATAGTAGTTCTGGGTTATTTTCTTTAGGGGTTTTTTATCTCTTCCTCCCTCCCTATTTAAATATATTCTATACTTCCGAACCAAATCGTCGTTTATCTCTCTGGGCTTAGAGACCTTAGCCCAATCTAAGAAATGACTGAGGTATCTTTTATAGTTCTCAACCGTCTTTATAGAACGATTTTTTTCTATCTCTAAGTAATCAAGATAGTCTTTTAAAAGATTTTTTAGCATATATACTATTATACATCATACGTCGCAAAATATATAATCTTGCCCAAAAACGACATTAGTGATACTATAAAGTAACTATAAAAAGTAAAAATATGGCTTTAAAGATAAGACAAAAAAATAAAATAATATCTGAAAACCAGGTTCATAAAAAAGATACTGGATCAGCTGATGTTCAAATCGCTCTTATAACTAAAGAAATTGAACAATTAGCCAAGCATCTAAAAAAACACCCCAAAGACAACCACTCCCGTCGGGGTCTTTTAAAGATGGTGTCTCGTCGTAAAAAACTTCTTGAGTTTCTAAAAAAAGACGACGAAAAAAGATATACTAAGATTGTTAAGAATCTAGGATTAAAGAAATAAAAATCAGTTTCCGGCTTTTAGCTTTTAATAATTTTTCAGAAGCTGATAGCTGAAAGCTAAAAGTTAATTATGTCCGTAGTTAAACATAAAGAACAAAGAGTTGGCGTTTTAATTGACGTTCAAAACCTATACCACTCAGCTAAGCACCTCTATGGAGCTAGGGTTAATTTTAAAGAAGTTTTAAAACAAGCAGTTGGAAATAGAAAATTAATAAGAACAATTGCTTACGTTGTCCGAACAGAGACCGAGGAAGAGAGAGCTTTTTTTGATGCCTTAACCAGAA
The DNA here is from genome assembly GCA_964600085.1 of uncultured Candidatus Saccharibacteria bacterium. Classification (GTDB taxonomy): domain Bacteria; phylum Patescibacteriota; class Minisyncoccia; order JACQLN01; family CAZPCT01; genus CAZRHU01. The sequence continues at coordinate 37,257 of CAZRHU010000002.1, read as the reverse complement.
TAGGTATAGAGATGCGTGTTAAAGATCTACAGATCTTTCCCGGAGGAGTAAAAAAAGGAGACTGGGACGTAGGAATAGCTGTAGATGCCGCCAGACTAGCAGATCAATTAGATGCCATTGTTCTTGTTACTGGCGACGGTGATTTTATACCTCTGGTTGAATATCTAAAGTATAATCGAGGTCTTCAAGTAGAGGTTATGGCTTTTCAAAAGAGTGCTTCGGGAAAATTAGAAGACGTAGCTGATGACTTTACCGACATAGGGAAGGGTAAAAAGTTTCTGCTTAAGAAATAAAAAATAAAATGAGAGAATTAAAAAAATTTGAGTTAGAGTTTGGTGGAAAGAAATTAGTATTAGAAACAGGAGAGTTGGCCGGTCAAGCCAGTGGCGCCGTGAAAGCTCAATATGGAGAAACCGTAGTTTTGGCTACGGTTGTTATGAGTGAATCGAAAAAAGAGGGGATGAGTTACTTTCCTCTCTCTGTTGATTTTGATGAGAAATTTTATGCCGCCGGAATGATAAAGGGTTCTCGTTGGATAAAGAGAGAAGGAAGACCAACAGATGAAGCAGTCTTAACGGGCCGACTTATAGATAGAACCATAAGGCCTCTTTTCAATAAGCGTTTAAGAAGAGATGTTCAAGTTGTCGTTACCAATCTTTCTTTTGATGGAGAAAATGATCCGGATATTCCTGCTCTTGCTGCAGTCTCAGCGGCTTTAACTATTTCTAATATTCCATGGAACGGCCCTATTGGCGCCGTAAGAGTTTCTGAAGATGAATCAGGGCTTATCGTCAACCCAACCTATAAAGAAAGAAAGAGTTCGTCTTTAGATATAGTTTTATCTGGGCCGTCTGGTTTCATAAATATGATAGAAGCCAGCTCTAATGAAGTTTCAGAAGAGATAATTATTAAAGCAATAAAAACAGCTCAAAAAGAGATAGATGAGATTATAAGTTTCCAAGAGAGGATAAGAAAAGAGATAGGTGAAGAAAAGGTAGTTGATGAAATGCCTCAAGCTGATGAAGAATTAAAGAGCGAGATGGAAAACATTTTGAAGAAAGATCGACTTAAGAAGGTCTTAGATGAAGACCCTACTCTAAAAAAGGTGAAAGACCTTAAGGGTGAGGTTATCGAGACCTTAATTGAAAAATTTTCAGATAAAGAAGGGGTTAGAGGAGAGGCTGATATTCTTTTTGAAGATAAGCTTTCGGACGTTATTCATGAAAACGTCTTAGAAGAAAAAAAGAGACCAGACAGAAGAGAATTAGACCAGGTAAGACTGCTCTCTTCTAGAGTGGGTGTTTTACCACGCACTCATGGAACTGGATTGTTTGAAAGGGGAGCTACTCAAGCTTTATCTATTTTAACTCTTGGGGCTCCCGGATTAGAACAATCTTTAGAAACGATGGAGTTTATTGGTAAAAAGAGATTTATGCACCACTATAACTTTCCTCCTTTTTCAACTGGAGAAACTGGAAAAATGTTTACAGGTCGCAGAGAGATTGGGCACGGAGCATTAGCGGAAAAAGCGGTATCTCCTGTTATTCCTTCAAGAGAAGATTTCCCTTATACAATTAGAATAGTTACTGAGATACTCTCTTCTAACGGTTCTACATCCATGGCTTCTGTCTGTGGATCTTCTTTAGCCCTAATGGACGCAGGAGTGCCCATCTCCAGCGCTGTAGCGGGTATAGCTATGGGATTAATGGCTAAAGACCCCAAATCACCAGAAAAAGAATATTCTATCTTAACAGATATTCAAGGACCGGAAGATCACCACGGAGATATGGATCTTAAAGTGGCGGGAACTGAGAATGGAATCACCGCCTTGCAGATGGATGTAAAAGTTTTTGGTGTAACTATTAAAATATTAGAAGACGCTTTAGAGCAGGCTAAAAAAGCCCGATTAGAAATTTTAGCAGTTATGAATAAAACCATATCGGAATCTAGAAAAAATCTTTCTGACCACGCTCCAAGAGTAATGACTATAAAGATAGACCCTAAAAAAATTGGTGAGATAATAGGACCTGGGGGTAAAATCATAAACCAGATAACCGAAGAGACGGGGGCTTCTATTGATATAGATGATGATGGTCAAATATTTATAACTTCGGAAAATGGAGAAGCTGGTTCAGCCGAGAAAGCTTTAGAGTGGGTAGAAAAAATAACTCATGAGGTTGAACCTGGAGAAGTTTATGAAGGAAGAGTTGTAAAAATATTAGACTTTGGAGCTTTTGTAGAATTCTTACCCGGGAAACAGGGCTTAATTCACGTATCCGAACTTGCTCCTTGGCATGTAAACAAAGTAGAAGATATTGTTAAGGTGGGAGATAAGGTTAAAGTAAGAGTTAAGAAAATAGACAACGAAGGAAGAATTGATCTTACAATGAAAGAGTTCCACTCAAAGAAGAAAACTGACAAATCTTAAAAAGACCTTTAAAATTGGATGACTTTAATTTATCGACAATAACCGATATAATTTAAAGTAAAGATAAACCTTATACATATAAATAAAAATATGTCTCAAGACCCACAATCACAAAAATCTAATTATCAAATAAGATCTATGAAAAAAGATTTAGAAAGTGGAAAGAGCGAGTCGGCTCCATCTAACGTGCCCATAGAGTTTGATTCCCCAAAAAAAGATGATGAGCCCCAAAAAATAAATATGTCTGAACCAAAAAAAGAAAATAGAGAATTACCGCCACTTCCTCCCAAGCCTAGACCTCTACCCAAAAAAGGAGAGTTTCTTTCTCCTAGAGCAGAGCAAAAAGCCCCCGCTCCTATTGGTTTAAATACTGAAAAAAAGAGAGTGAATGAAAAGCTAAAAAATCCCCGCGAGTTACCGTCCAAACCACCTAGAAGAGGGGGAGGAAAAAAGAGGCTGGTTTTACTATCTGTTTTAGCTATTGTTATTGTCTTGTTTATATTCGGTGAAATATGGTGGTTCTTTATTAAAGCAGAGCCCGAACCAGCCACAACGCCGGAAGATTTTCTTCCAGCTCCAGAAGAAAATTTACCTGAACCAGAAGAAGAGCCGGATATTGTTACCCCGGAGATACCCTCACCCCTTTTAACTTACAACAACACTTATAGAGAGATATCTTTAGATAATATTTCTTCAGTAGAGTTTAAAAATAAGATAAACAATTTAATTGATGCTTCTTTTCTAAAAAACTCTATCACGAGATTGGTTCTTATTTACAACGGAAATCAAAATAAAGAGGTTGTTGATTTAGCAGAATTAATATCACTCTTAGGGCTAAGGATTCCTCAGGAAATAACAAACAACCTTACTGGTAATTATGATCTCTTCTACTACCCAGAAAATTCATTTGATCGTTCTACGTGCCAAGAAGTAAATTCCACAATTACAAATTGTTATGGCGGTCGTTTAGGCTTAGCTCTTGAGACAAACAGCTCGACAGAGATAAATGGAATTCTTAGAAGTTGGGAGAGCGCTATGGCAACAGACCTCGAACCTCTTATACTAGCAGAAACAAATGTTACTAATGGAGCCTTCTTAAATGCTTCCTATCAAGGCGTTCCGATTCGTTATAGAAACTTTCCTATTAACACAGCAACAATTGATTATATTCTTGAGAGAAACACTCTCGTTATAACAACATCTAAAACTTCTATGTATTCTGCTATAAACTCTCTAAAATAGAAGATTAAAATAGAAGAAAGATGGAGGGGAAAAACCTAAAAACAATAAAAAGGCATTTACCCTATATGAGAATAGTGCCTTTTACTAGAGGTTTTTATTTAACCGGATCTTTGGCTAGAGGAACTCAAAACCCCCGAAGTGATATAGACCTGATTGTAGTTTCAAAGAAAAACAGAGTTTGGTTAAATAGAGTTTTATTAGTTTTAACGACTAGTTTTTTAGGAAGACGAAGAAGTCGTTCTAAAAGAACTGGTTGTTTTTGTTTTAATTTATCTTTAGACGAATCTAGTATCAATAAAGAAAAAACGGTTAATTGGATTGATCTCCAAAAATTTTACCGGAAACGTGCTTTGAGTAAAACCCAAAAAATAATAGAGTTTTTTCTTGAGGTAACTTTAACAGCCCCTTTATTAGAGTTTTTTTCTAGATTGCTACTAACTAAATATGTGAAAAATAATCTAGAAAAACTAGAAGGATCTGTTATTAATTTAGAAAAAGAAAGAATAGAATATTACCCGCCCAAACCTAGTTCTGTGATTTAGTTGTGGAAAAATTGTTTCTTTTTTGTGCTTGACTTGTGGAGTGGCTGTGCGAAAATAAAAGTAGTCATCAAACTCTTTGTTGCTCAGTTCTAGTTCTTTCACCCTAAAATGGGAGAGTTTGAGGATTAGTATTCTATCGTCTCGGGCAAAGACAATAGAAAGCATTAGTTCTTTAATAAAACTACTGTAACCTTGAATGGTTTAAGTAAGTTTTGGCTCAACTAGAGCCTTTGGAGGGATAAAAACTACTTAAGACAAGATTTCACGGCCATTGCTAAGCCGTTTATGAATTTTCTTGTACCCACCTCAACTAGTTCTTACCGATCTTTTCTAGCCCCTTAGGTAGAAGAGGTCAATCTTTGTTCTTTCTTCATTGGGAAACACAGGTTACTTTCATCGAAAGCCTGTATCCTAGGATACCTAGCTGCCCGCAGAGGCTGTTTGTAAAACATATAAACTGCCTGGCTCCGGGCAGCTTTTTTTTAATATTTATCTAAAGAGTCTTGGCGATTAGATACAAATATTAACCCTGTTTTAATTTTAATGTGAAAAATAAACTAATGTAATAAGACGACTAAGCCCTCATAAAGCACGAGGACCGAATAGGTCTATCCTTTTGTGGGCAAAGCGCTTTGCCCTTCTGTCACGCTCGCAAAATTAGAATGGGGTAGTTTTGTTAAAAACGATTTAGCTCAATATTTAGTTATAACTAATGAGGATTTGTTTTTTAATAGCTTATAGAATAAAATAGAAATATGGATAAAAAGATTTTAGAAGAATTAAAAAGTAAGCTAGAAGAAAAGAAAAAACAGCTCGAAAAAGAGTTATCCTCTTTTGCTGAAAAAGTAGAGGGAGACTGGAAAGCTAAATATGAAGACATTGGAGATGAGTGGGATGACAACGCTCACGAGGTAGCTGAATACGCTACCAACGTTCCTCTTGAAGAAACTTTAGAAGAAAGACTAAAAGAGATAGAAAAAGCTTTAAAGAGAATAGAGGATGGATCTTATGGGATCTGTGAAGTGGGAGGAGAAGAAATCCCTCTTGAGCGCTTAAGAGCAAAACCTGAGACAACTACCTGTCTAAAACATTCTAAGTAATCTCTAAAATATTTGTGCCTGCTAAGATATTTTCAACGACACTGGTTGGTCTAGATTCTTACCCAGTAGAAGTAGAAGTTGATCTTTCTCGGGGTCTTCATAATTTTTCTATCGTTGGATTACCCGATAAGGCAGTAGAAGAGTCAAAAGAAAGAGTTGGTTCAGCTATTAAAAATTCAAATCTTATACCGCCAAAAAGAACTAATCAAAGAGTGGTTGTAAACCTTGCTCCGGCCAACCTAAAGAAAGAAGGGCCGAAGTATGATCTACCAATAGCTTTATCCTATCTTCTGGCCTCTGGTCAGATTTTTTTTGATCCTAAAAATAAAATTTTTGTGGGCGAACTATCGTTAGATGGTAAAGTTAGGCCCGTTAATGGTATTCTCCCCACAGCAATAATGGCCAGAGAGAAAGGTTTTGAAGAAATATTTGTTCCTTGGGAAAATAGATTAGAAGCATCTCTAGTAAAAGGACTTAAAGTTTTAGCAGTAAAAAGTCTCCGGGAAATTTTAGAACACTTATTAGAAGAAAATATTTTAGAAGCTACACCCCATCAGATACCACAACTAAACAAGGAGGGCGGGGCTACTAATTTTAGCTATATTAAAGGCCAAGAAAATGTGAAGAGAGCTTTAGAGATAGCTGCTTCTGGAGGACATAATATTCTTATGTCTGGACCCCCGGGATCGGGTAAAACACTTTTATCTAGAGCCCTCGTATCTGTTTTGCCTAAAATGGAGCTGTTAGAAATACTAGAAGTAACAAAAATATTTTCGGTAGCTGGTCTGACAACTGGAAATAGGCCCGTTATTACTAAAAGACCCTTCAGAACGCCCCACCACTCAGCTTCTACCGCCGCTCTCGTGGGAGGAGGATCAATACCTAAACCAGGAGAGATAACACTCGCTCATCGAGGAGTTTTGTTTTTAGACGAATTTCCAGAGTTTAACCGATCTGTTTTAGAAAGTCTTCGTCAACCCCTTGAAGATGGAATAGTTACTATTTCCAGGGTGCAAGGAACATTAACTTTTCCTGCAAAGTTTATGCTAATAGCCACTATGAATCCTTGCCCTTGTGGATTTTTAAACGACCCAAAAAAATCCTGTCTCTGTACGCCCTACCAAATAGAAAGGTATAGAAAAAAACTGTCGGGCCCACTATTAGATAGAATAGATCTCCATATAAATGTTCCGAGGGTTGATTATGATAAATTATCGTCAGATGAGTCTGCAGAACCGTCTGAGGTTATTAGACAAAGAGTAGAAAGAGCGAGAATAATTCAAAGCGATCGTTTTAGAAGTTTTGGATATTCTCTAAACAGCGAGATGGGCTTAAAAGATATTAAAAATTTTTCCGCTATTTCTAAAGAGGGAGGTGGTTTAATGAGATTGGCCGTAGAACGTTATGGACTTTCGGCTAGAGCCTATCATCGAGTATTGAAGATAGCCCGAACAATAGCTGATTTAGACCAGCACGACGAAATTTTACCGAAGCATCTATCTGAAGCTCTGCAGTTTAGAGTAGGACAGAAAGAAGATTAAAATAAAAAAGTGTAACACCTAATATTACACTTTTATCCTGTTGTTTGTGGTAATTTATTAAATTTTTACTATCCGCCAAATGGATTTCTGGCGCCACGAACCTCGAAGTGAACATGACAACCGGTTGTATTACCGGTATCGCCCATAAGAGCAATAACTTCTCCTTGAGTTACCTGGTCGCCGGAAGAAACTAATAGCTCTGAATTGTGAGCATAAAGAGTTACCGTTCCGTTGGGATGAGATAGCTTAATAAATTTTCCATAACCACCATTCCAACCACTAGAAACAGCTTTAATAACTCTACCGTTAGCAGAAGCATAAATTGGAGTGTTACAGAAATCTCTTCCGCCAATATCGACAGCATTATAGGGATGAAGGCCTTGAGTAAGACGACCTTGGGCGGGAACACTAAAATAACCTGTTAAATCAATAAGCGAGTGTAGGGGGGTAGTATAATTTGCCCGACTTGGAGAAACGCTACGCGGTTTACCATTCGGTATAATTAAAACATCTCCTATTCTTATAATGCTCTCCCTATTAAGGCTATTAAAAGATAAAACATCATTGACTTCGGCCCTGTAGAGCCGAGTAATAGATTCAACAGTATCCCCCCTTTTAACCACGTGAGTTACACCATCAATAGGAAGGATTGTTATTTCATCTCCCGGTTTAATAATAGAGCGAGAATTCATATTATTAGCCCAAAAAATAGTTTCTAGAGAGACTCCAAAATCACTGGCTATACTGGACAGAGTGTCTCCCTTAGCAACCTTATATTTAAAGGTGAGAGCTTCTCTTGTTAGAGTTGATGCGGTGGGGGCTATGGTTAAAACCTGACCCTTAGACAAAAGAGAACTTCCTCCAACAGTAGCTAATTCAAAGGAATCATCGATATTTTCCGGACCACCGGCGTTAATCTCTTTCTGAGTTGTTTTTTCCCCTAAAAATAAAATTGCTCCCTGAAATTGGGGATATAAAGAGGAAAATTTAGAATAAAAACCACTATCAGACAGGTCTTCTATAACGTTTTCTGAGTTAGAAAGAGTCGGATCTTGAATATTAAGAAGACCAGCAACTGCTAAAGATAACCCTAAAAGCATAAAAAGAGGTATGGAAAGCCCCTTTTTACTAAACCTGCTCCAAAAAAACAGCTTCTGCTTTTTAACGAATAAAAGCAGACTTTTAATAGATTTATATTTTATCTTAATACTAATAGGATATTTCTTTATAAAACCGCGCGAAAAATGGTTTAAAATAAAGGTTTTTAACCCTCCTATCGTTTTTTTGTATTAATTCTAAAAAGACAAAAGTGTACCCTTTAGAAGATACGATTATATACTAATGCCAGTTTTTAAAATCGTCAAGGGGGGTTTCCACAGCAGTATTTTTTGTCTAAGAAGATCTTTTAGCGTAAAATCAAATAGAAATGAAAGAAATAATTCTTAAAGACTTAAATAGAGAACAAAAAAAAGCCGTCCAAACAAAAGAAGGGCCTCTTCTTATTATTGCCGGAGCTGGTTCTGGTAAAACCAGGGCTCTTACTCATAGAATAAGCTACCTTATAGGAGAGGGAGTTCCTCCCGAAAATATACTGGCAATAACCTTTACCAATAGAGCTGCTAACGAGATGAAAGAAAGAGTTTTTAATCTTTTAAAAAAAATTTCTTTTAATAAAAAGGGGGTTGTTTATAGAGGAAAGCCCGAAATGGGAACTTTCCACGCCTTAGGAGCAAAAATATTAAGAAAAGAAATTGGCCTTTTGGGAAGATCTGGCGACTTTATTATTTATGACGAAAAAGATAGGAGAGCCCTGGTTAAAGAAATAATGAAGAGAGAAGACGTTCCTGGTAGTAATTTTCAACCGGGAGGAGTTCTCTCAACCATCTCTATGCAAAAAAACGAATTAGTTGACCCGGAAGAATATGTGTTAAATGCCGAAGACTTTTATTCTAGAGTTGTGGCTAAAATTTATCAGATATATGAAAAGAGATTAAAAGAAATTAATGCTCTGGATTTTGATGATCTTTTATTACTGCCAATAAAGGTGTTTGAAAAATATCCGGGCGTTCTAAAAAAATACCAGGATAGATTTAAGTATATACTCGTTGATGAATATCAAGACACAAACCACGCCCAGTACACGCTCCTAAAAAAGCTGTCTTCAAACCATAAAAATATATGCGTAGTGGGTGATGATTGGCAATCTATATATATGTTTAGAGGCGCTGATTTCCGTAATATATTAAACTTTAAAAAAGATTGGCCCGAAGCAAGAGTGGTAACTTTAGAAGAAAACTATCGCTCCACCCAAAATATCCTTAACGCTGCTCAAGCGATGATAGAAAAAAATACCCAAAGAACAGATAAAAGACTGTGGACTAGAAAAAAGGAGGGAGAAAAAATAAAAGTTGTAAAGAGTAGCACAGAGAGCAAAGAAGCCGCATTCGTAGTTGAAGAAATAGAACGCTTACTAAAAGATAGAAAATCTCCAATAAAATCTCTGGGTGATATCGTTATTCTTTATCGCACTAATGCCCAATCAAGAGTTCTTGAAGAGTTGCTAGTTTCTTCGGGGCTACCTTATAAGATAATTGGTTCTGTGAAATTTTATGAAAGAAGAGAGATAAAAGATATTATTGCTTATTTAAGATTGATAAAAAATCCGAGAGACTACGTTTCTTTAAGAAGGGTGGCCAACACCCCGCCTAGAGGTATTGGAGAAGTAACTCTTCAATATATAATAGATTCAGATAAGGATAATAAAAAGAATCGAAACAGTAAAAGAGTAGAGAAGTTCTCTTCTCTATTGGATTTTCTTAGAGAAGAATCTAGTAAAAAAACTTTAAGTGAAACTATTGAGTTAGTATTAAAAAAGACGAAATATAAAAAATATATAAATGACGGAACAGTTGAGGGAGAATCTCGTTGGGAGAATGTTAGAGAGTTCGTTGGAGTAGCCCAAAAATTTAATGAACTACCGCCAAAAGAAGCGCTGGAAAGCTTCTTAGAAGAAATAGCTCTTCTTTCGCCTAGCGATGAGATAAGTAGTAACGGAGAATTTATAAATTTAATGACCCTTCATTCAGTAAAAGGTTTAGAGTATCCTGTTGTGTTTATAACCGGCTGTGAGGAGGGACTGCTTCCACACTCTAGAAGTTTTTCAGAGCTTCAACAGTTAGAAGAAGAAAGGCGGTTGTGTTACGTGGGTATCACGAGAGCCAAAGACGTGGCCTACTTAACCTTCACCAAACAAAGAACGTTATTTGGCTCAACTCAAGTTAATATACCATCAAGATTTGTAGCTGATATTCCTATTAAATTAATTTCTTTTAAAGATAACACCTGCTACGATGAAGATATAATTAATCTAGAGTCTTAAGTTTAATATGGAAAAAGATCTAGAAAAAGAGATAAAAAAATTACTCGCAGAAAAAATGTTAAAACCTTCTAAATATAAGGGTCAAAATTTTTTAGTTAATAAAAAATTTATAGAAGAAATAGCTGATTTGATTGAAGTGTCGCCAAGTGAAACAATATTAGAAATAGGTCCTGGTCCAGGAAATTTAACTGATGAAATTTTAAAAAGGGGAAGTAGAATAATCGCCGTAGAAAAAGATGGAAATTTTGTAAAGGTATTAAAGAGTAAATTTAAAGAAAAAAATAACTTTAAAGTTGTAGAGGGTGACATCTTGAACTTTAACCAAGAAGAACTCCAACAACCTTACAAGGTTGTTGGAAACATCCCTTACTACATCACCGGACCTATTATAAGAAAATTTCTCTTAACGAAAAACCTTCCCAAATCAATCGTCCTCACAATTCAAAAAGAAGTAGCGGAGAGAATAGTTGCCACACCTCCAAAGTCTAATTTTCTTTCTACGACGATTTCGTTTTTAGGAAGAGCTAGCTTAAAAACAATTATAAAAAAAGAGAATTTTTGGCCAGAACCAAAAGTTGACTCGGCAATTATAGAAATCAAGCCCATTAAAGCAAATAGAATAAAAGACAAAAATAATTTTATAAATTTTTTAAAAAAGAGTTTTAGACAACCAAGAAAAACTTTATTAAATAATCTTTTAGAGTTAGAGTCTGTGGATAAGTCAGAATTAGAAAAAGAGTTAAAACTACTAGATTTAAGTCCGAGAATTAGAGCTCATGAGATAAAAAAAGAAGACTGGCTTAAGATTTATAACTCTCTAAAGTTTAAAAAGCAACCTTAAAAAACATTGGTAATCCTTCTAAATAATGGATAATAAAATTTCTAAATAAAAAATAAAAAAGAAAGGAGTGTTACTTTTTATTAAGGTTGATGGACCTTATTTTTATTTTCTTTATTTTTTTAAAGAAAATTTTAGGTTTATATTATCTGAATTTTAACCCCTTAAACTTTAATAAATTAAAGGGGAAAACTTGTTAAAAGATTAAATCAAAACCCCTCAAACCTTACTTAAAAAATAGAGCTGTTAGATGTTATAATAAAGCTAGATATAAATTTAATTTATGAACAATCGGAGGGGGAAAATAATTTTGTCTATTAGCGGAGTGGTGTTTCTTATCGCCGGTGTTTTTATCGGCGGTTTTTTAGTGCTCAAGAGTGAAACAAGTGAAGGGCAGGTTCAATGGAGCGAGAATATCGATTCTATTCCTTATCAATCTTCAACTAACGAAATATTAAAAGAATTAGATTTTATCTCTGGTTCTGAAAAGAATTCGTCGACAGACAGCTTCTTATTCTTTTTATCTGAAAAGATTGCTTCTGGAGAAATAAATAAAGAGAATCTAGAAAGTAAAGAGATTATGGAGGAAATTTCACCTCTTTTGGAAAAAGAAATACAATCAATTTTTCCAGAGATAAAAGATAAAGATTTAAACCTACAGATACTAGCTGATAAAAAAACTTATGTTAAAAAAATAACAAAAGAGGTTTTGGTTTTGCTTGGAGCTTGGCAAGAAACCCTAATGGTCTCTGATCCGTTATCTGTCACTCTTAAAGAGAGGGGGAGATTAGAAAATGTTGTTAAGTTGGTTCAAGCTGGGGATGAAGCATCGAGAAAATTAGAGGTTCCAGTTGAGTATGTAGAGTTCCATAAAAAATTATTAGTTTTTTCTTCAGCCATCCAAGCTTTTATAGAAAGCGGTTTTCTTAAAAAGGAAGAGGATAATGTGCGTGGCATATTAGTTATAGCAGCCGCTGATAAGATCCAGGATCTGGGTATAGAAATTACGAATTATTTCCGCGATATAAAAAAGTCTTTAGAATGATTTATTCTAAAATCCAAAAAGTAATTGTTGTAATTCTGGTTATATCTTCTCTAACCTCTACTTTCTTTTTTCGTGCTCAAGAGGTAGAGGCTGTTTTATTAGACGATTTTGCTGCTGGTGCTGCGAAGTGCTTGGTGATGGATGGACTTACAGGCCTTATGGATAATTGGTTAGGAGACTTAGGAGGAGATTTTTTTGATTTAGGTATAGATGTGGGGCTTGGTAGTGACAGTGTCCCTGTAACAGTAGAAACGGATATTCCTAGAGAAAAAGACAACCAAAAACATTGCTACTCACAAGAGCTTAAGAGAGCTCTTATTATAGCTCTTGCTAATGATATTCGAGACTTTGTTAGAGACACCGATAAATTTATAGAAAATTTTAAGGAGGAGTTTAAACGTACAGTTGATGTAACCGCTGCCAGTTTTGTTGAAGAAGTTATAGGTGTAGATATCTGCACACCTTTTAGGCCCCAATTCGAGATAATACTCCACAACTCATTACCGCGGTGGTATAGATCTTCCCCTTTTGCTTGTTCTCTAACCGATGCTATAAATATTCAATCCCAAGCTATTGAGAGATTTTTTGATGATTTTAGAAGTGGTAGCTGGGATAGATGGATAAGATTTCACGAATCATCTAATAACGAATTGGGTTTTTGGTTAGAAACTAGAGACGAACAGATACTGCGCCAGGGAGAAGCACTACAAGCAGAAGAAACGCAGGTTGTAGCTTATCAAGGTTATAGACCACAGCAAAAATGTATAAGTGGTGGCGACATCTCTACTTGTCCACCAGAGGACCTAATAACCATAACTCCTGGTATAAACATATCGGACCAAGTTAATAGAGCTGTTGGAGCAGAGGTTGATCACTTGGTCCAAAACGCTGACACTTTTTATGAGGTGGTGGGAGCAATAATAAGCATCTGGGTAAGTGATGTTTTAATAAATGGAATATAGAAATAAATATAATGTTTTACTTCTGTCCCTATTCACAATTGGGGGAGGTCTTTTAGTTCCAATCCACTTTGCTAAAGCTAATCCTATTACTGGTTTTGTGGGTGATGCTCTAATTTCACCAGTCGGTTGGTTTATTCACTTTTTAGCAAACTTCTTTGGGGCCGTACTTTTACCTATAGCTGGAGCTTTGGTTAACTGGTCTTACAGTGCTGGAGAGTTTATGAATAATCCTTTAGTAAACGAAGGTTGGGCAATATCAAGAGACGTAGCTAATATGTTCTTTATACTTATACTCTTGTATATCGGATTGGCTACTATTTTAAAATTAGATAATTATGGTGTTAAAAAACTTCTTCCTAAATTCATACTAATAGCTCTATTAATAAACTTCAGCTTAGTAATAGGAGGTGTCTTTATAGATATGGGAAATGATGTGGGTTTATTCTTTACTTCAGCGGGAGCTGTTAACGAAAAGGGGGAGGTTGTAAACGTAGGAGATAATATTCAAGCTGCTTTAGCTATAAGCAACACATTTAATATTCCTAAATACAACACAATAGACCCTGAAGGAGAAACAGCTAGTGACGACATAAACATTCTTATTCGTGGAGTAATGAATTTAATTTTTGTCATCATAGTGGCTTTTCTCCTTTTCGCCATGGCTTTAATAATGATATTTAGAATTATTTATCTCTGGGTTTTGCTTATATTAGCACCATTTGCTTGGGCGTCTTATATATTACCCGATACTAAAAAAATCTGGTCGGGGTGGTGGGATAATTTCTTAAAGTGGGCGTTTTTCCCAGCCATCTTTGGTTTTTTTATATACTTAGCTCTCTTGACTGGTTTAGGGTTTGGCGAATCATTGTTTGGCAATGCTCCAGAGATATCGGGAGAATTAACTAAGAGAGGAGGAGAGCCATTTCAAAACATCACTCTTTTTCTACAGTACTTAACCGTCCTGTTTATTCTCTTCTTCGGCCTTATAACGTCTCAAAAATGGGGCTTGGCAGGAGCTGGTATGGCAAAAAACTGGAGCGATAAAGCTAAAAATTGGTCTCTAGGTAAGATGAAGACAGGGGGAAAGTATTTAGCAAAGTCACCCCGTAAAGCAGTAAAAAGAACTGGGGAGATTCTTGAAAGAACGCCAGTAGGCGAAAAGATATCTGAAAAAGAAATAGCTTTTCGGAAAAAAACAGAGGGGTTACCAGTTATTGGAAAAATGGCGGGCGGTCCTGGTCACACCTATAAAAAAGAACAAGAAACCCTAAAAGAGGCCTCTAAAGAAGTAGAAAAAATAAAAGGAGACCCAACAGCCCTAAGACAGAAAGTTAATCAAACCGTAACTACACGAAAAGGGAGAGCGGAGAGGGTAGAGGCCTTAAAATTACTAGCCGAGAAAGGAAAATTAGAAGAGGGTGATAAAAAACACCTGCCTGACGTTATTAACTCTGGGGCTGATATAAAAGATATTCTAAAATCCGTGCCTCACTGGGCTATGGAAAAAGAAGTTCAGAAAGAATTGGCCTCAAACCCTAGAATAAGTGAAAAAGATCAAGCTGCTTGGAAGGGTCTTACTGGATTATCAAAAGACAACAGAGAGGAACGAGAAGAAATTAAGAAGTTCATAATAGAAAATGTAATGCCGTCTAAACCAACCGAATTTGCTAAAACACTTAGTGATAATGCCTTTGAAGATGACGTGATTCAAGAGATAGTGGTAGATAGGTTTGCCGATAAAAGATTTACAACAGCTCATATTAATAAATCTTTAGAAGAAAATTCAAAAAGGCATGGCCAATTATTGACTCTGTTAGATGAAAATTTAGATAGGATGCCTAAAAAACTTCAGGAGCACCTTCAAGGAAGTCCGGGACACCAAGCGATGAGAGATAGAGAAGATACCGAGGACTGGCAGGCTGAATCCGGGACTAAGGAAATAGATCTATAAAAACAAATTTAAAAGAACACTATGAAGACGCAAACTTTAACACCCCAACAATTAGACGACATAAGTCAGATAGAAAGTCCTCTGGTAAGAGAGAGAGTTGCCTTGTATTACCAACTCCCTAAAGACCTTAGAGAAACAATGATCTCGGAAGAGACTAGTAGTAAAGTTTGGAATATCGTTAAAACTAAAAACGGCTTGCCTGACGAAAGCGTAAGCGGTGTCGCTAGAGTTATTGGCTTAGTAATGTTGGGAGTAATAAAAGTAAGCGACTTTATAGAAGAGCTCTCTAAAGCTTTAAATATAGACATTCAAAAAGCATCTCTACTGGCTGGAGATATAAATGAACAGATATTTCAACCTGTAAGAGAAAGTTTATTACTAGTTCACGACTTAAAGTCAGAAGATGTGGTAAATAAAAATAAGACCCCAGAACCAAAACCTATTCCTGAAGAAGAACCAAAGCCAGTAATCGTGGAACCAGAGATAGAAACCGAGAATAAAGAAGATGTCGCCAAAAAGAGAAAGGAAGATCTTATAAATAAATTAAAAGAGAACGAGGAAGATTCCACCCAAGCCACAATGACTTCCCAACCCACCAAAAAAGGAGTATGGAATGGCAGAACAATAGACCTATCTAAAATACCTCCTCGTAGAGAAAAACCTAGAGATTAATTTTTTAAAAAATTATGCGTTACCAAGTTCCACAATTTATAGACGTTGAAGACAAGATAGTAGGCCCCTTTACTATTAAACAATTTTTATACTTGGCCGGGGGAGGCGCTCTTGTATTTATATCTTTTTTTCTCTTTAGGTTGGTTTACGCCATTACTGTTTCTATCCCTATAGCTGTAGTTGCTTTCTCTCTTGCCTTCGTTAAGATAGGAGGAATGAGCTTACCTAGATACTTAACATCTCTAATAGGTTTTGCTTTTAAACCCCAAGAATATCACTGGAAAAAAAAGAATAAACATTAAATTATGTCTGAACAATCAACCCATCAATTTGTAGATGTTAAAGAGATAAGAAATGGAACCGTTGTGTTAAAAAACGGCAACTTTAGGGGTGTTCTAATGGTTTCATCGTTAAACTTTAGCTTAAAATCTAACGATGAGAAAAAAGCGATTATAAACTCTTTCCAAAACCTTTTAAATTCTCTGGATTTTACAACTCAAATTATCATCCATTCACGACCCTTAAACCTTAGTGAGTATTTTTCTTTCCTTAAAGAAAAACAGGGAGAGCAAGATAATGAACTTTTAAAAATTCAGACCTCCGAGTATCTAGATTTTGTAGATGAGTTGATAGAGTTGTCTAATATTATGTCTAAGTTTTTTTACATAGTAGTTCCTTACGATATGTCCATCGTAAAAAAGAAGGGTTGGTTAGAAAAGATAGTTCCGGGTAAAGAGGATAAAAAAAAGAAGAAAGATCTAGAGATGGAAGAAGCGGTAGAAGAATTAGAATTAAGAATGAGTAGAATAATAAATCTTCTTTCTCAAATGAGTTTAAGAGCTATTCCTTTAAGAGATAGAGAGTTAGTTGAGCTCTACCACAGCCTATATAACCCAGACACAACCTTAAAGCAAGATAACTTTGAACAATTATTAGCCACCGGGGAAGAAGAAAAACAACCAGAATAAAAACATTATGGATATTCCATTTTTAAAAGACGAAAAAGATAAGAAGAAAGAAGAAAAATCCAGAGAGAGTTCTCTTGTTGATCTTTTAGCTCCCGCCGGTATGCAAATAGAGCCATCCCAATTAAAGGTGGGTGACAAAATGATCCGGACTTTATTTATAGCTGTTTATCCTAGATACCTTTCCGTTTCTTGGTTTTCTCCGGTGATAAATCTTGATAAGAAGATGGATATATCCCTCTTTATAAGACCAGTAAATAGTGGTGAGGTCTTAAAAAAATTACAGAAAAAAGTTGCCCAGATAGGCGCTCAGGTTAGCGAAAAAGAAGAGAAGGGGTTTGTTAGAGATCCGGTTTTAGAAACCGCTTACAAAGACGTAGAAAAATTAAGAGACAAGCTTCAACAAGGAGTTGAGAGATTTTTTGAGGCTGGTCTTTATATAACGTTTTATGGATCCAATAAAGATGAGCTCAATGAGATAGAGAATGATATTACAACAATCTTAGAGTCAAAACTAGTCTATGCTAAAAAAGCATCTTTTCAACAAGAACAGGGATTTCGATCCAATCTCCCAATTAACTGGGATCGATTAGAGATATACAACGGCTTTAATTCTGGGCCACTATCCAGCTTCTTTCCTTTTGTGTCAGCGGACTTAACTTCGAATAAGGGGGTTCTCTACGGTATAAACCGCCACAATAACTCTCTTGTCCTTTTTGATAGATTTTCTTTAGAGAATGCTAATGCCGTTATATTTGCTAAATCAGGAGCTGGAAAGAGTTACGCCGTTAAATTAGAGGTCTTGCGTTCTTTAATGCTTGGGACTGAAGTTATAATTATAGACCCAGAAAACGAGTATAAATACTTAACAGATGTAGTTGGGGGAACTCATGTAAATATATCTCTTACTTCATCGCACCATATTAATCCTTTTGATCTTCCGGAAATACCCGACGACGATAACCCGGCCGAGGTTCTGCGCTCTCATATAATACAGCTAACAGGACTTTTAAAAGTTATGTTAGGTGACTTAACACCAGAAGAAGAGGCAATTATAGATAAGGCCTTAAATGAAACATACGCTTCAAAAGATATTACCACCTCTTCTGACTGGCAAGGAAAAACACCTCCCGTGATCGGTGATCTCTATACAGTCTTGAAAAATATGGAAGGAGCTGATAGCTTAGCTACTCGCTTAGAAAAGTTTGTTTCTGGATCATACTCCGGCTTCTTAAACAACCCTACTAATGTTGCTCTCAATAACAATCTCGTGGCCTTTAGTATTCGCGACCTTGAGCCAGAATTAAGACCTATAGCTATGTATATTCTTCTTCACTATGTCTGGAATCGTGTTAGAAGAAAATTAAAGAAGAGAATAATGGTAGTAGATGAAGCTTGGTGGATGATGCAACATAAAGAAGCGGCCGAGTTTCTTTTTTCTATCGCTAAAAGAGGAAGAAAATACTTTTTAGGTCTTTCTACCATAACCCAAGATGTGGAAGATTTTATGAAATCAGCCTACGGCAAACCGATTGTTACCAACTCTTCTATTCAGCTCTTATTAAAACAATCGCCGGCAGCTATAGACATAGTTCAAAAAACATTTAACCTTACTGAGGAAGAAAAGCTATTGCTTTTAGAGTCTAATGTTGGTGAAGGAATATTTTTTGCGGGCTTAAAGAGAGCAGCTATAAAAGTTGTTGCTTCTTACACCGAGGATCAGGTTATAACATCCGACCCCGCTCAAATACTAGAAATAGAAAAAGCTAAAAGAGAATTAGGTTAATACTATGGACGGAAAATTATCTAAAACAACATTTATATTTATGCTCACAACAGCTATTTTAGCTGATGCTGCCAGCTTCTTTATTAGTTTAATACCTTTTATTGGACAAGTTTTTAACCCGGTCTTAATGTTCGTTTTTTCTCTTTCTCTTTGGTTGTGGCTTGCCTTTAATGGATTGGGTCTTAAGGGAGCAATTGGAGGAAGTGTTAGTATGATAGTAGAGATAATTCCTATCTTACAAATTCTTCCACCCTTTACCTTAATGGTTATAGCTATTTATCTAAGACATAAAGTAACAGAAAAAATACCGCTTAAAGCCCTAAAAAAAGCTACTTAAAAATATGAAATTTTTTACTAAAGTATTATTATTAGCGTTTTCTTTCTTAGTCTTCTTGGGCGGAGCCCAAGAAGTAAAAGCTCTAGAAAATAATTTTGTTGTTGATGTTGTTTGGGGCACAAATACGTTTATCCCCGCGGACTATGAAGGAAAAGCCCTGCCCACGAAAGGAAGTGTTTTAGAATTAATAGCCCTTACCCCAACTCAAAATAGAGCAAACTTGGAGTTTTCTTGGTCTATAAACGATTCTTCTTCTTGGGGTGGAGGAGCAAACAAGGTTAGTATAGGAAATAATACTTTTACTTTTCAAACTGAAGACGTTATACCGAACTTTACTCATAAAATAGAATTAGAGGTTAGAAATATTTATAACGATCTAACTAGTAGAGTTTTTATAGAAGTGCCCACCGTTTCTCCTAGTGTTATTTTATATGAAGACGAAAGATTTGTGGGGGAGGAGGTTGTCTCAAAACCAGGAGAAGTAAAAACAATAGAAGCTAAACCTTTTTATTTTAACGTTTCTTCTTTAAGTGAACTGTTCTTCTCTTGGATGTTTGACGGAAAAAGAGTTTCTGTAGATAAAAATTCTAACGCTTTAAATTTAAATATAAGCAGTGAAACAGCTACAAAGATAAGAAAAAGGCTAAGTTTAGGTGTTGAGAACCGCGGAAATCTTGGAGAAAGAGGTGGCGCTTCAACGAGTCTATATATAACAAAAAACAGATGAGCAAGAAAACATATAAAACTTTAATCTTTATCCTTTTCTTTTCGCTAGCGCTACCTATTGTGGCCAAGGGGTTAGAGGTTTACTACCCTCCAATTAACGAAGCTTCGCCGGGGGGAGGGCCAGCCGGTTGGATTGAGTATATTTTTTATCTAATGTTGGGCGTCACCTCTATAGCGGCAGTAGGAACCTTAATATACGCCGGCATTGTTTGGATGACCTCAGGAGCTACTGAAAAGATTAAAGAGGCAAAAGAAATGATATGGGGAGCGGTCATAGGTATAGTAATAATAGCCGGTTCCGTTCTTCTTTTAAACACTATAAATCCGGACTTAACTAATTTAAGAACTCCGAGTATTAATAAATACACAGAAGACCCCGGAGTTTTAGGTACTTCCTGCTCTTCTAATTCCGACTGTGGTAGTAACCATTACGAATGTGTAAGCGGAGTGTGCGAAATTGTGGGAGAAAATGGAAATTACCAGTGGATTCAGAGTGGGCCCGGGCAACAAGCTTGTAGTAGATTGGGTACAGGATGGCGAGGAGTTCCTGATAACTTATGTGAAGCTAGAGGACTAGAACCATTAGGCGCCGAATATCCCAGCGTAGATATGTGTTGCTTTAAGCCTGAAGATAATTAAACTAATAAAACACTTATTTCAACATGTCTCGTAAAAAAATAATCATAATAGTAATAGCAATCTTAGCAATTATATTTGTTGGTCTTTTAATTTATAACTTATTCTTCACAGGAAATAGTGGCAACACAACGAACAACACTAACGACTCTGGCCCTCTTTCAGCAGATACAGACAACACTAATGCCATTGATGAGGTTGGCCCTGAAGATGAATTAATTCAAATAGCTAAAGAAGTTGTTGGTTACTATGTTTTTAATAATATAATTTTATCAGTAAATAGAGATGGAATTATTAACGAGACAAACCTCTTAGACGCCTCTACTCAAGAGGTAGCCAATATTTCTTCTGGAAAAATTTTAAAGGCCTTCTTTAATCCAAATAAAGAAGAGTTGGTAGCTCTAGTAAATACAGAAGGGGGTGGTAATCGTTGGATTAGTTTCGACTTAATAAGCAAGAGAATATCTAGTCTGCCAAAAGATATAATAAGTGTGAGCTTTTCTTTAAATAATGAACTAACCTACACTCTGCCGTCAGAGGAGGGTAGTGTGGTTATTCTTTCTTCTAAAGAGGGTGATATAAATATTTACAGTTCTCCTGTGCCCGATCTAAAAGTAAAGTGGTTGAATACTAATACCCTAATTTTAACAACAAAACCTTCGGGGTTGGCCCCGGGAGTGTTTTATTTATTAAACACAAGAACAAAAAATCTAACTCGTATCCTGGGCTCTAAAAACGGAATAGAGGTTTTAGTTTCAATAAACGGAGAGAGAGCGATCTTTTCAGAAACAAATAGAGATGGAAGAGATTACAAGATAAACCAGATTCTTTTAGATGATAGAGAACAAAAGCTAGTGGATATCTCCACGGTTCCAGAGAGGTGTGTTTTTTCGCAAGATGATAGATATATATTCTGCTCTACTATAAGCTCTGCTGTTTCTAGTTTAATAATGCCAGATGAGTATTATAAAGAAAAATTGACCACCCAAAACTCTAGGATTATTAAGATTAATTTAGAGAGTGGATTCACCGAGTTGGTTGAGAGAGCCCCTCTTGGAAACGCTACAATATTAAAGTTAACAAAAAATGAAGATTATCTTCTCTTTGTAGATAAAATAAATAATAACTTATATCGTCTAAAACTAAAATGATTCATAAATTAAAATTAACAACTTTCTCTCTAATACTAATCCTGGTTTTGGGTTTTGTTTTCTTCTTAACCAACACAACCTCGGCCATAGGTCCTGTTGATGACCTTAGTGTGGGAGGTAAGCCCTTTGGTGGAAAAATAAAATTAATAATCCCACCCGGAGCGGGTTGTCCTTTTAAAAAAATTAAAGTCGGCAACCCTGTTCCAGTAGAGGCTTATGTGATAAGTGCCGATGATATGTCAGGTGGAATTCTTGGTAAAATACCAGGTATTAGCGATATTTTAGAATTATTTTCTCCAACTAAGGTTTATGAATTTAAACCTATTAGTATGTTTGAGTGGTCTCTAGGATTAACCTGGTCTAAGACCGTTACTAAACCTATTATCGAAGGGCTTAAAAAACTACCTCCGCCAGCCAACGTTCCCTTTTTAGCCTGTGATTCAGACACTTATGTTGTTAGAATGATAGGAACAGGCGCTAAACCAGCACTAGGCCTTTAGTTCTCACCAAAAAAACTCCCCGCCGGGGAGTTTTTTTGGTACTCAATTTTGAATTTCTTATTTTCTTAGTTTCTTAATCCGTCCCTATAATCACCCTCCTTTCATCTCTCTGGCCAACGCTCTCTGTTTTTATCCCGCTATAATCAGCAAGGGTAACGTGGACGATGCGTCTCTCTGAAGCAGGCATTGGTTGAAGCTCTTTAGAACGCCTTCTATCTATCACCTCTTGGGCTGTGTTTTTGGCTAAAGCTACGAGATATCTTTCTCTATCTTTGTGGTAATTATTAACATCAAAAACAAATGACCCGGGCTTAAAAATTAAACCCATTCTCCTTGAAACAACAAGTAGTAATAGGTGTTGAAGAGCCCTTAAATTGCCTCCCCCTTTTCCAATAAGTATTCCGGCTTCTTCTGTATTAAAATTAATCCTGAGCTTTTCAGCATCTTCTTTAAGCTCAATCTTTCCCTTGGGATCTAATAAGCCCATCGTCTCCTCGACTATTTTTTTTATTTCCTCTCTCTTTCCCATTTTGAGTTCTCATTATAATAAATTGTTGGAAAATTGTAAAGAGGGTGGTGGTTGACCAGTAAAGAGGAAGTCCGGCAGGAAGGCTCCAGGCAATAAAGATGGTTACAACGGGTAGAAAATAGACCGTCTGCTTGGTAACCATTTGACCTATGGCCTCGGGACCCTTTTTAACCTTATCTCTAAGACCAACGCCGGGCATTATCATTTTAGATTGGAAAAATTGCAAAACACCCGTTATTAAAGCAAGAACCGCGCTCTTAGAAGAAAGATCAAGAATACCTAAAAAGCTCGGGTTTATAATTTCTGGATTATCTATAAAAGAGTAGAGGTTTTGAAGATATTCTGGATTCAAGCCCTTCAACAAAACACTATAAAGACCGATTAAAATAGGTAACTGTACTAAAACGGGCAAACATCCACCGAGTGGGTTGACTTTGTTTTCTTTATATAATTCTAAAAGGGCTTTTGTCTGCTCTTCTTTATTATTTTTATATTTATTTTGAATCTCTTTTACCTTGGGCTGTATTACCTGAATATCCCGCTGGGCCCTAATAGCCTTATAAGACAGGGGCCATAAAATCAACCTTATAAGAACTGTTATAAAGATAACCGCCAACCCAAAGTCACCAAAAGCAACTGTGTTATAGAGAAAAACCAGTATATTAAATAGTGGTTGGGTTAGAATTGTATGAAAAAAAGCTGTTATCATTTTATATTTCGTCGACACCCCCATCCTTAAGGATGTGACACTTAGATATTCTTTTAAGAGAAAGTTTTAAAGCTTTCGAGATGGGATATTTTTCTATACTTTTTTTAGTATACTCGGAACAGGTGGGATAAAAACGACAACCCAGATGGATGTTGCCGTAGATGTTTAGTATAGGAGAGTTAAATAAAAATTTTAAAAACCCTTTTTGGGGAGAAAAAATTTTTTGGTAAATATTTATAAAAAATATTAGTATCTTTTTAACTTTTATCATCTATAAATAAATCTTTTAAATCTTTTTTAATACTTTGAGCGGTTTCATTTAGAAGACCTTCTTTAGCTATTAATATAACTTTAACATTTTTTTTAAAACTATCTATATTATTGTTTATAGTATTATAAACCCTTCTCTTTATAAGATTCCTTTTTATCGCTCTTCTTTGAAGCTTTTTACTAACAACAACAAGAAATTGTCGAGGTGGAGAAAGTTTAAGAATATATAAATTAAAAAGACGAGTTTTTTTAAATTCGCCCTTATTAAAAATTAAGGAGATTAAATCTTTATCTTTTATTTTATTTTTTTGAGAGAGCATTAAAAGCCCGGCTTATTTAGGGGTTAGATTATTTCTTTTCTTTTTTCGTCGATTCTTTAAAACTCGACGACCGGTTGGAGAAGAAGATCTTTTTCTAAAGCCGTGCGCTCTCTTTCTCTTCTTTTTTTTTGGGTTGTAGGTTAAAGCTTTTGATTTAGGCATAAGAACAGTATTTATATTAACTAGTTAATTCTAGCAAAAAAAAACAAATTAATCTATTGTCTTGTTTGATTTTTTAAAGGACTTTAGGTTAGCATATAGTCAACAGCTTTTCCACACCTATTTCACTTTTTTGGGGTGTTTTTTCTCTATTTTTAGCTGTGCTATAATACCTCTGAACTTTATGGGGATAACCTAAACCCTACTTTATTTTAAATAAAATAAAACCATGGACAAAGAAGAACTTTGGCAGTCAGCTTTAGCTGAAATAGAACTATCTATATCGAGGGCTAATTTTATTACATGGTTTAAAAATACATCTATTATCTCGAAAAAGAATGGTGTTGTTGTTCTAGCTGTCCCAAACACCTTCACTAAAGAGTGGTTAGAAAAAAAATATAACCGACTTGTTTTAAAGTCGTTAAGAAATATAACCTCTGACACAAAAGATATAAAATTTATCATAAAACCCCAAGAAGAGTTGGCGATAAGAGAAAAGAAAACAAAAAAGAAAGAGGTGGACACCGCTGCCTTAGAAAACCAGTTAAACTTCGCGGAAGTAGATACAGATAAAGAAACCAACCTTAATCCTAAATACACCTTTGAATCGTTTGTGGTTGGGTCTTCTAACGAACTAGCTCATGCCGCCTCTGTTTCCGTTAGTGAAAACTTGGGTAAAACTTACAACCCTTTATTTATATACGGTGGGGTCGGTTTAGGAAAAACACACCTTTTACAGGCTGTTGGAAATTATATAAAAACCAACAATCCCCAAAAGAAAATAAAATATGTAAGCTCAGAAAAGTTTACTAGGGATCTTGTGTCAGCTATATCAAAAAAGGGCACCGAGGAATTTAAAAATGATTATAGAAAAGTAGATCTTTTAATACTGGATGACGTCCAATTTATATCTGGAAAAGAAAAAACTCAGGAAGAGTTTTTTCACACCTTTAACGATCTTCACGGAAGAAATAAACAGATCGTCCTATCCTCGGATAGGCCACCAAAAGCAATACCAACTCTTGAGGAAAGACTTCGTTCACGTTTTGAAGGGGGGATGATAGCTGATATATCAGCGCCCGACTACGAAACAAGGTTAGCCATCTTAAAAACAAAGGTAGAAGAGAAAAGCTATGGAGTTGACGATGAGATTCTTGGTGTTATAGCTAATACGGTTTCTTCTAATATAAGAGAGTTAGAGGGAGCTTTAAATAAGGTTGTGGCGACAACCCACCTAACAGGTAAAACTCCCTCAGTGGAGAGGGTTAGAAGTCTCCTTAGTTTAAATCAAAAAAGTAAAGCTAAAATAAACACTAAAAATATAATAAGAATTGTTTCTAGTTTTTATGATGTTAAAGAAGAGGATCTTATTAATAAATCCCGAAAAAGAGAGATTGTGAGACCGAGGCAAATTTGTATGTATTTAATAAGAAGAGAGCTTAAGAACTCTTATCCGTATATAGGAGAAAAGTTTGGCGGAAGAGACCATACAACGGTTATGCACGCTTGTAATAAAATAGAGAAAGAAATTAAAAATAATGAAAATTTCAACGAAGAAATAGATCTTATAAAGAGTAGGCTTTTTAATTAAAAGTTGTTAATTTTTTGGGGAAAAACATCTAATAAAAAATGAAAAATAATTTTCTTTTTTAAAAAATGTTTTTTATCCATTAAGTTTTAAGTTTTAATAAATACTTTTTAAACAACTTTTCCCTACCACTTAATCTTTAAAAGTCTCTAGAATATTAAGATTAATAGTTTTATCCCCAAAAAAATACTCTTTAATAATAACAATAAATTAAATATATGAAATTAATTTGTACTTATGAAAAATTAAAAAAAGCGGTGGAAAACAATGAAAGAGTTATTACTAAAAATCTAACTCTACCGATTTTAAATAACATCTTAATAAAAACAGAAGATAGTAATTTATTTTTATCTTCTACTAATTTAGAAATCGGTATCCACTCTTGGTTTTCTTGTAAAGTAAAAGAAAGTGGAGAGATAACGGTTCCCGCTAAAGTTTTGTCAGGAATTATAAGTAATTTATCAGGGGATAATATAGAATTAACATCTAAAAAAGGTACAACCCTATTAATATCTTCTGGTAATTATAAAGGAGAATTAAAAGGACAAACATCAAAAGATTTTCCTATAATTCCAAAAGTCCAAAAAAGAAACTCTATAAAAATTAAGGCTCAAGATCTACTTCAAGCATTAAACCAAATCATACCTTTTACATCTTCTTCAGAGACCAGGCCAGAGATAACAGGAGTTCTTTTTAAAAAAGAAAAAAATAATCAAGACTTAAAACTTGTTTCAACAGACAGTTTTCGCTTGGCGGAAAAGAGAATACTCTTAGATAAAAATTATAAAAATTTAGACTTTTCTTTTATTCTTCCTCAACGAGCAGCCTCTGAATTAACAAGATTAATATCCGGAAAAAATGAAGTAGAGGTAAGTGTAGATAATAATCAAGTTGCTTTTAAAACACAACAAAACGAACTAACATCGCGATTAATAGAAGGAAGTTATCCTAATTATGATAATTTTATTCCTTCTAAATTTAAAACAGAGATCTTATTAAATAAAAACGAACTTATAAAAACGATACGTTTGGTAAGTTTAATGTCGAGCCGAATAAACGACATTAAAATATCTATTGATGGCGATGGTAAAAAAGCCAACCTAAAAGCTTATGCTAGCGATCCCGATTTGGGAGAGAATTCATCTAGTATAAAAACAGAGCTAGAGGGAGACGATATAGAAATAAGTTTTAATTGGAGATATTTATTAGAAGGATTACAACAAGTTGAAGATGATAAGGTATTAATTAAATTCACAGAAGAAACCAAACCCGTTCTAATTAAATCTCCCGAAGACAACTCTTATATTTATGTAGTGATGCCCATAAGGGTTTAATTTATGAGTTTTATTTCTTTAAAAGACGTATTATTAAAAAGTGCCGAGCGTCTTCATAGTAAAAACAAAGGAGACTTAATTTTATTAGAGGAAGCTTGGGGTAGCGCTTGTGAAAACCTTAATATCAACTCTAATAAAATTAAATTAATATCTTTAAAAAAAGGAAGTCTTTGTTTAGGTTGCGAATCCTCTTCAGAGGCCGCTAACTTAAAACTTTATGAAAAGAAAATAAAAGAAAGATTAAACAGGGTTCTTAAAAAAAATAAAATTAAAAAAATTAAATTCAAAATTCATGGCCGGTCATAATAAGTGGTCAAAAATAAAAAGGAAAAAGGAAGTTTCCGACACAAAAAAGGGGAAAGTTTTTAGCAAACTTACTAAAGCTATAGAGGTGGCTGCTAAGAAGGGTTCAGACCCCGAAACAAATCACGAGCTTCGTTCTATTATAGAAGAGGCTAGGTCGATAAATATGCCCAACCTTAATATCGAAAAAGCTATTAAAAAAGGAAGCGGTGAAGAAAAAGAGGCCTCTAACGTAGAAGAGGCTTGGTACGGGGCTTACGGCCCGGGTGGAGTGGCTGTTCTTATAAAAACTTTTACTGATAATAAAAACAGGACCGTCTCTGAAATAAAGCACGCTTTATCAAAAAATTTATCAAACCTCACAGAAACAGATAGTGTTAGGTGGCAATTTAAAGACGACGGGAGTCCTAAATTTCCAATTGAGTTATCAGAAAAGGATAATAATAATTTACACAAACTCATCCTGGTCTTAAAAGAACAAGAAGACGTTCAAGAAATTTTTACCAATCAAAAACCACTAGCTAATAACAAGTAATAAGTATGGTTATATTGGGTATTGATCCAGGAACTACCAGAATAGGTTTTGGGGTGATAGAAAAGAAAAAAAAACAGCTGTTTTCTAAAAACTATGGTTGTATTTTTTTAGAAAAAGAAGAAGAAGAAAAAAGAATTCTAGAGATTTATAAAAAAATAGAAGAAATTTTAAAAAAAGAAAATCCAGACGTTGTTTCGATAGAAAAAGTTTTTTTTAGTAAAAATAAAAAAACAGCCATGGCTGTTAGTGAAGCAAGGGGGGTGATTAAATTAGCGGCTTTAAAAAGGGGTGTTGTGGTAAAAAATTATACACCCAACGAAGTAAAGCGTTCGATTAGCACTCACGGTCAAGCTGATAAAAAAGAAGTTCAAAAAATGGTCAAATTAATTTTAAATTTAAAAGAAGAACCCAAGCCGGATGACGCAGCCGATGCCTTAGCAATTGCTGTTTGCGCTGCTGGAGAAATCTATTTTAACAACACCCCTAAAAAGGCTTAGTTTATTTTTTTAAACTTTTATGTGGACAAGAATATAAATAAAGGGTTGACACTCTTTTTTTTACGATTATAATAATTTCAACACCTATCAAAAGGTCGTTTTAAAATAATACTTAATAAAAAACCATGACCAACGATAAAATGATTTACGAAGAAGAGGTTTTAAATATGGATGATATAGACGAAGAAGAGGATGTGGATGTTGTAGATGAAGACAGCGACGATGATTACGGGGACGACGATGACATAGACGAAGACACGGATGATTTAGATGAAGATGAGGAAGATGAGAATGAGGAAGACGAAGAAGACGACGAATTTTAGTAAAAGCCCCCAGCAAAGGGGGCTTTTAAATTAGTTTTTTTAAAACTTTTATTCTGATTCTAATTTTAAAAATCGATGTTTCCCGATTTTTAAAATTATCCCGTTGGTCAAGTCTATTTCTTTTTTTTCTTCCTTTATTTTCTCTCCGTTAATCTCAACAGCTCCATCTTTTATCAATCTACGAGCTTCTGTCTTAGAAGAAACTAGATTAGATTTCCAAACAATATTTAAAAGGGCATCTCTTCTTAGGGGGTGTTTTTTTAATTTTATATCTCGAGGTAGCTTCTTTTTAGAAAATGTTCTTTTATACTCTTCTTTTACCTTACAAGCTTTCTCGGAAGAGTAAAAAATAGAAACTATTTCTTCAGCCAATCTCATTTTTATATCTCTAACTTCTTCTCCACCTTCTTTCACTCTCTTTTCCGTTTCTTTTATTTCTTCTAAAGGAACTCTGGTGTTGCTTTTAAATAAGACCGATATTATTTCATCAGGCTGGGCCATTACCTCGCCAAACATTTTTTTAGGCGGGGAATTTACAAAAACACCAGTCCCTTTACTCATAGACATCAGCTCCCCGGTTTTAGGGTTTTGAATTAAATTTGTAGTAATAATAAATTTTTCTTTATTTTTTAATTTTCTTAAAAGAGTTCTACCGGCTAGCATATTAAAGGTTTGGTCTGTTCCCCCTATCTCCGCATCTACATTCATAGCCACAGAGTCGTACCCCTGCATAAGAGGGTAAAAAAACTCATTTAAAAAAATTGGTCTTTTATCCTCTATTCTTTTTCTAAACATATCCCTCTCTATCATTTGCTGAACAGTAAAGTTTGAGCTTAGACTTAAAACCTCTTCAAAATTTAATTTTTCCAACCACTGGCTATTAAATAAAAGCTTGGCTGGATTTTTCTTTTTTTTAATACCGATTATATTGTCTATATTTTTAGTTATTTCTTCTACATTTTTTCTTATCTCGTTCAAAGAGAGAGGTTTTCGGGCACTTGTCATCCCCGAAGGATCTCCAATTCTAGCTGTGAAATCACCAATTAAAAGAATAGCCTCATGACCTAGAGATCTAAAATCTTCTAAGAGCATTATATTTTGAGCGTGCCCCAGGTGAATAGAAGCTGCTGTGGGGTCTATTCCGAGATAAAATTTTAATTTTTTATCTCCTAAAAGAGCTTTTTTAAAACCCTTTTTTGTTGGTAGCACTTCAGCTATAACCCCGCGTTCTAGTATTTTGTCTATTTCTTTATTCATATCTATAAGCATAACAGAATTTGTGCGTGTTTTACAAAGTTTAATAGTTAGGTAGAATAACTAATAATATTAGAGGTCTAAAAATTAGAACGAAGCGAAAATGCCAAGGAGAAAAAACTATCAAAAAAATAAAATCTTTAAAGGAGGACTGAGCGCTATTCTAAAAATAGTTGGAATTTTTATTTTAATTTTTTTTATTTTTGGGGTGGGGATATTTCTTTTTTTTGCTAAAGATCTACCAGACCCTAGTCGTATAGATCAGCGCCAGATAACCCAGTCAACAAAGATATATGATCGAACCGGGGAGGTTGTTCTTTATGATATTCACGGCGAAGAAAAGAGAACAGTTATTCCTTTTTCTAGCATTCCTAAAAGTGTTAAAAACGCAACAATTGCTATTGAGGACCAAAACTTTTACAGCCATCCGGGAGTTGACATAAGAGCTGTTATCACAGCTCTTATAAGCGGTTTAAAAGGGGATAGGTTGAGAGGGGCCTCCACTATAACTCAACAGTTTATTAAAAATTCTATACTTTCTCCAGAAAGAACTCTAACTAGAAAAATAAAAGAAGCTATTTTAGCCTTAGAGCTCGAAAGAAAATATGAAAAAGATGAAATTCTCGGTTTTTATTTAAACCAAATACCTTACGGTTCTAATGCTTATGGCATAGAAGCGGCGGCTCAAACATTCTTTTCAAAACATGCCCAAGAACTTACTCTTTCAGAATCAGCTCTCTTAGCTTCTCTTCCTAAAGCCCCAACTTATTATTCTCCTTACGGCTCTCATAAGGACGAGCTTATTTTTAGAAGAAATCTAACCCTAAGAATGATGAAAAACATGGGTTTTATAACCCCCGAAGAAGAGGAGGAGGCTAGAGATGAAGAGTTAGATTTTAGTAAAGTTAGAACCTCTATAGACGCTCCCCACTTTATTTTTTATGTAAGAGAAATTTTAGAAGAAAAATATGGTGAAGATTATCTTTCCCAAGCCGGTTTAAAAGTGATCAGCACTATTGATTCAGAACTCCAAGAGGCCGCTGAAGAGATCGTTAAGAAAAGAGTAGAAGAAAACCAGCATCTAGGGGCTTACAACGCTTCTCTTGTTGCTATAGACCCTAAAACAGGTCAGATTTTAGCTATGGTTGGTTCAAAAGATTATTTTGCTGACCCACTACCAGAGGGGTGTACTCCCGGCATTAGTTGTAAATTTGAACCCCATGTAAATGTAAGTCTTAGAGGAAGACAGCCGGGCTCTGCTTTTAAACCCTTTATCTATGCCACCGCTTTTAAAGAGGGGTACACAGATAAAACTATTGTCTTTGATCTTTCAACAGAATTTAACCCAAGTTGCGATAGTTTTAGTCATCCGGAATATCCCGGGGCAGAGTGTTATCGGCCAGGAAACTTTGATGGAACTTTTAGAGGTCCCGTCACCCTTAGATCAGCTTTAGCTAATTCTATAAACATTCCGGCAGTAAAAACTCTTTATTTGGCGGGCATTGACGACTCTATAGACACCGCTCAAGATATGGGGATTACCACGCTAAAAGACCGCTCTCGTTTTGGTCTGTCGTTGGTTCTTGGTGGGGGGGAGGTTCGTTTATTAGATATAACCTCCGCCTTTGGTGTATTTGCTAACGAGGGTGTTAGGCAAGAAATCGTTTCAATTTTAAAGATAGAAGATGGCGAGGGAGAAGTTATAGAAAAATTTGAAGACAAATCAACCCAAGTTTTAGACGCAGAGATAACTAGACAAATATCCGATATCTTATCTGACAATATAGCCCGAACCCCCGTCTTTGGACCTTCAAGCCCCTTAGCTTTTAGTGATAGAGATGTGGCTGCTAAAACCGGTAGCACAAACGAGTTTAGAGACGGTTGGACCGTGGGTTATACTCCCTCATTAGCTGTTGGCGTTTGGGCTGGGAACAACGATAATTCGCCCATAAACAATAAACCGGGAGTAGTTGTAGCTTCTCCTATGTGGCGAGAGTTTTTATTAAAGGCCTTTGAGGTTTTAGATTTACCAAAAGAAAGCTTTACCCCTCCTCAACCAGTCGAGAGATCTAAACCTATTCTCAGCGGTCAATATGTGGTGGACGGCGATGTTCATAGTATTCTCTATTATATTGATAAAAACGATCCTCTCGGAGCTCCACCATCTAAAAAAGATATTCAGTTTAAAAATTGGGAGAAAGCAGTTAGTGATTGGTGGCAAGACGGTTATTCTTCCAACACCTCTATCTCAATACTGTCACCAGAGGAAAACGAGGAAGTGGATTCAACCGGTTTTACTATAGAGGTAAACGCTAAATCAGAAGAAGAGTTAAAGAAAGTTGAATTTTTCTTTAATGACAAATTAATAGGAGTTATAGAAGGGCCGGGTCCAAATTACATCTTAAATTACAGCTTGCCCCTCGGTGTTTCTTCTGGAGAGCATACTATAAAAATCCATATTTATGGAGAAAGTTTATTCGTTTTCAAAGAGGCTTTAAGGAAAATAATAATTCCTTAAATAATAAAAGACCTATGGGTTTTGAGAAAATAGAAAACAAAGCCTTTAAAGAAGCTGATTTCGAAAAAGCTTTTGAAAAGGCTGAGAAAGAACTTAGAGAAGACGCTATAAAAATGACTGATTTCGAAAATTTTTATGGCAGAGAAGAATTAGAACGTGATTTAGCTTATGTAGATCGTAGAGAAACGAGTTTTAAAGAAAGAAGTTTACCTGAAGACGAGAGGTCGCAAAAACACAGCTTAATTTTTGAAGCTATTTTTCACACCCAAGCTGAGTTGAGCGACTGGCTTGGTCCAGACGCGATGACTTTTAAGGCGTCGCGATACGATGATATAGTTAATGGCGTTGATGAAATTATAGAATTTAATCCCCCTAAAGAAGACCCTTCCCACTTAGCGCTAGCTATTGACGTCACTTATAGTAATACTGTTACCGAGAAATTAGAGAGGATAAAGAGAGAGATAGAAGAGGGTCGTCTAACGGGTCTTAAGTATTTCAACCCTAAAGAAGGAGGGTTAGATAAAACTCCGAGAGTAGTTGTGGGAGTAGATTTTCAAACTCTACAAGAGCTAACCGATCTCTGGATGGAAAGAGACAACGATGCTCTCTATTGTCATCCGGTCCAACTTTTAATTCTGGACCAAATCCAGCTACAACTAGAAACGTTTAGAAAATTTGCTCTCGAAAATGGGCAGGAAAACTTAGCAGAGGCCTACAAAGAAACTTTAAATAAAATAAAAAGTATTACTAAAACAAAAATAGAATTAAGAAGAGAATTAAGCTGGGATAAGAGTGGCAACCCTGTTTTTTTAGCAGTAAGTCGATCACTCCAAAATATTTTTAAACCTAAAGAGCCAAAAAATGCCCAACGATAGGTCTCGTATTTTATTGACATTATGTATACAATATGATATTTAAGAGGTAGTTAATGAGTTGTTTTTGTTCTCTTACAAAGGAGGAAAAATGCTTGGTGGAGCTTTATTAGCCCTATTCTATCTCTTGGTTGGCGTGGTCTTCTCTATCCCGTATTGTTTTTTAGCGGGTTGGAGCGTGACTAATTGGCCATCTGTTGTTATGATTTCTCCTATTTTCTTGTTGGTCTGGCTTTTTCTAGCCTCTTTAGCTGGGTTTTTTGATCCCCACAGAGGTCGTGGCTATCAACCCTCTCTTATGATAAAAGTTTTTTTCTGGGGATGGACCATCTATTGTCTCTTACCAATTATTGCTCACTGGAGCGCTTTCTTCCTAAATAGGTTTGGTTATACAAATCTAGCTCTAGCGATCGAAGCGCATAGGTACGAAACGACACTTTTCGTATTCTATTTTGTGGTCATTCTCTTTATAGCTGTCTTGATCTTTCTAATCGTTTTTGATGAAATTAAGAGGTTTTCAAAAAAAATCTCAAGAAGATAAAAATAAATTACCCAAGGAAAGGATGTTTTATGAACGTTAAAACAAGAGATGTTTTCGGCGTTTTTATCCTCATGGGTCTAGCGATTTTTCTTTATTTCATCTAGTAATAAGCCCCGCACACAGCGGGGCTTTTTGATGTTATAATATAATTATGGAAGTATTAAAAATATTCATTTTAGGAATAGGAATTCTTGTGGGGGCGTTAATTTTTAATTTTTTTGCTTTAAAGGTAGGATTGTTAAGTTGGTTTGATTTTATAAAAAATCCAAGTAATGCTAACTGGTTTTCTTATATCTGGCTCTTCATAGTATATCCTTTTGGTCTGGGTGTTTCGGCGTACGCAGTGGCAAGGTTGATGGGGTTTTAAAAATTTTAGCGCTACCGGGGTTTTATTTAATCTTATACCAACTTTTCTTGCGACTGAACTAAGGATAGGTGCTTATAGGCAATGTTAGTCACCTCTCTTCCTTTAGGGGTTCTGATTATAAGACCGGCCTGAAGAAGGTAGGGTTCGTAAACATCTAAGATTGTGTCCCGTCCCTCTCCAACGGAGGCAGCTAAAGCTTGAATTCCAACGGGACCACCGTTGAATTTTTTTATAATAGTTTCTAAGATCTTTCTATCCATTTTTTCTAATCCTTTTTGGTCAACTTCTAACATACTAAGAGCCACTGAGGCAATCTCCTTGTTTATCTCTCCGTTGGATTTTACTTGGGAATAATCGCGCACCCTCTTTAAGAGGCGGTTGGCTACTCGAGGCGTTTGTCTAGAACGCCCAGCAATTATTTCTATAGCTTTTTTATCAGTTTTTACATTTAAAATTTTAGAAGACCTGCTCAAAATCGCTTCTATATCTTTATCATTATAAAAATCAAGATGATAAGTGGCGCCAAAACGACTTCTAAAAGGAGAACTTAACAACCCTGCTCTAGTGGTTGCTCCTATTAAGGTGAAGCGGGGGAGTTGTAGTTGAACAGTTCTAGCCGAAGGGCCCTTGCCTATAATTATATCGAAGATAAAATCTTCCATTGCCGGATAGAGCACTTCTTCAATTGTGCGATTTATTCTATGTATTTCATCTATAAAGAGAACGTCTCCGTCGTTGAGATTGGTTAAGATAGAAGCTAGGTCGCCAACTCTTTCTATAGCCGGTCCCGAGGTGGTGGTTATATTTACACCTAATTCTCTAGATATTATATAAGCTAGAGTGGTTTTTCCTAGTCCAGCTGGACCGTGGAGAAGAACGTGTTCTAGGGATTCTTTTCTCTTTTGGGCAGCCGATAAAAAGATAGCCAAGTTTTCTTTTATTTGTTCTTGACCGATATAATTTTTTAAAAGATGGGGCCTCAGCGTTTGATCTAAAACCTTATCTTCTTCGCTTTGTTTTGGTTTTACTTCTCTTTCTTCAGCCATATCTCTTTTTACTTTACCACAAAATTATAGTTTTCCACAGAATAAATTTTAAAAGAGTTGATTTTATATATTTAGTAAAAAAACAGATAACTTCTCTTTAAGGGGTCGAACCCGTCCGGTCGAATGACTGGATGACTGGGTGACTGGATGACCGGATGACCCCTTGACAAGAGTAAAATAATAGATTAACCTTTAGATAGTACGTATTGGAGGGGTACTGTACTTTTTTGTTCTTCTCTTTAAGCTCTTCTTATAGGCCTATAGATAACAGGAGTTTTCTCTTAGATTTAGGACGGATTGGTTTTTTGGCTTCGGCCTTTAAACTGAACTTATCCTCGGAGCATTCTCCTCCCTGTGTTTCCCAAGACTTAGGGTTCTCTAGGTCAAACTAGAGAATTGTCTATAGGCTTATAGGTGGAGTTAGAGAAAAATAGAAAGAAAAGAAAAAAGCGCTTACCAGCGCTTTTTTGTATTTTTATTAATCTAAAGCTTGAGCCACCCTCTCTACTTCTTCTATGGTGGTTATTCCCTCAACAACTCTAGCTAAGCCGTCTTGATACATACTTAAAAACCCCTCCTTTTTTGCTAGGTTTAAAACTTCTTGTCTAGAAGGGTTCTGATTTATAAGCTCTTCAATCTTTTTTGTAACCCTTAAAACCTCAAAAATACCAACCCTTCCTTTATAACCCGTCTCTGAACACTTTGAACAGCCTTTTGGTTTATAAATATTAAACTCTTCGTCTTCTATCTTTTCTATTAAATCTTTGCGGTGTGACAACTCCTTCTTTATAGCTTCTTTTTCCTCTCCCTTTAATTTTCTGGGCTCTTTACACTCAGAGCACAATCTTCTTACTAGTCGCTGAGCAATCACAGCATTAAGGGCGGCCGATAATATTTTTGGTTTTGCGTTTAAGTCTAAAAATCGAGGTATGGCGCCCGGAGCATCGTTAGTATGAAGGGTAGAGAAGACGAAGTGACCTGTTAAAGAGGCTTGGAGAGCTGTTTGGGCGGTTTCTGCATCTCTTATCTCTCCGACTAAAATTATATCGGGGTCTTGTCTTAAAGATGAACGCATGCCTGAATCAAAGGTGTAATCCTTTTCTGGTTCAACTTGGGATTGAGAGACACCCTCAAGGTGATACTCAATAGGGTCTTCAAGGGTGATTATCTTTACCGCTGGTCTTAGGAGGTGTTTTAAGAAGGCGTAGAGGGTTGTTGTTTTGCCTGATCCTGTTGGCCCTGTTACCAAGACTATACCATTAGGTTTTTCTATTTCTTCCTTAATATCTTTCCATATCTCTTCTCTTATTCCTAGATCTTTAACCTCTAACTTAACCGCCTTAGGATTTAAGAGTCTTATGACTATATACTCACCATAGGCGCCAGGTAGAATAGAAACACGACTCTCAGCTTCGTAATCAGGAGTTCTGACAGTAAAGCGACCATTTTGAGGTATATCTACAACATTTATTCTTATACCTGATACCAGCTTTACTCTAGATAAGAGAAGTTTATAACTCTCCTCTGATATACTTCCCACTTCTTGAAGAACTCCATCCATTCTTAAACGAACTTCAACTTTACTTTCTTGAGGCTCAACGTGTATATCGGAGGCGTCTAAAAGAAGAGCAGCGCTCAAGAGAACATCTAATAATTCGCTTGTTTCCTCATTAGGACTCTTTACTATTTTTCTAAGATCAGAGAGGTTTTTAATCCCCCCTTTTTTAAAGTATTTTTCTATATCTACTTGTCCAGAGACCTCTTTTTTCTTAAATTGAAGAGGAACTTTTTCATATTCTTTTAAAATCTTTCTCAGCGATGGAGGAGAAATTAAAAAAATCTTAACTTTAAAACCTTGTTTTTCCAGACGTTCTATTATTTGTTTTGCTTCTTCGTTTTCTATATCAACGACACCAACCCTTAATTCTTTTTTATTTTTTCTAACAATTCCCAGTCCTGCTCTCTCTGCTTCTTTAAGAGAAACCAAAGTTAAATTATCTCTATCAATAGGAACCATCTTTAAGTCGAGGTAGGGAACTCCTATCTTTTGGGCTTTTCTCTGAGCCTCCGATTCTTGAGCTTCTTCTTTAGCCTCAAGAAGCTTTTCTTCTCTTTTTTTAGCTACATCTTGTGAATTATCCATACTTCGTATTATAGCGTATAAACTGAGTGTTTTTAAGAGGCCAAACAACCCCTCCCGAGGGGTCAAACCTGTCCGGTCAAACCTGTCCGGTCAAACCTGTCCGGTCGAATGACCGGGTGACTGGACCTGTCCGGTCGAATGACTCCTT
>CAZRHU010000001.1:34361-67372 GCA_964600085.1 uncultured Candidatus Saccharibacteria bacterium | reverse complement strand
AAAACTACACATTCACCTGGTGGCAGATCGGTATATTCAAGCTTGCGCTTCTCTCAATCGGGGTCACGATTGGAGCGTATTGGTCCGAATTCTGGAGCAACTATCTAACAGCCCTTATAGTGGTTGCGGTAGTGACTAGTGCATATATTATGTATGCCTGTCTGAAACAAGGATAATAAGCAGGTGATGCAGGGGAAACGAAATAAAGGAAGAACGAAAAATATTTTTTAAACTCACTCCGCTATGCTATATGCCACGTTGCGTTCTTTTTATTTAAACCTAAAAACTATCTCTGATTAATTACACCCATCCCTTTTTGTTGATTTTTTAGCCATTCTTCCAGCCCTTTAAGTATCTTCTTAGTATTTTTTTCTAAAAGTTTTTTTTCGGCTGGCGTAAAAGAGCTTAATAGAAAATCTTTAGCGGTTTTTCTGGAAGAATGTTTGGGTTGAACACCTACTCGTAGTCGCCAAAACTTTTCGCTCTTTAGAGCTTTAATAACCGAATCAACTCCTTTGTGTCCTGCGCTGGATTTAGCAAAAGTCATTTTAATTTTACCCACTTCAATATCTAGCTCGTCATGAATAACTAAAATATCTTCTTTTTTGGGCTTTAATCTCAGCTCTTTAAAAGCTTTTTTTAAGGCCGGACCCGACTCGTTCATAAATTTAGAGGGAAATATAAGCCAGGCAGCACTTTTGCCTTTTCCATATTTTCCAGCTAAGGCTACTTGATGTTTGCCCGAGCCGACTTCGGCTAATTCAACCTCCCATTTTTTAGCCACCTTTTCCAAGAAAAACTTACCCGCATTGTGACGGGTGCCTTTATATTCTTTTCCCGGATTACCTAAACCAACTATGATTTTCATAAATGAAAATTTAAATTATCAATTCTCAATTTTCATTAAATAAGCCAATGTTACAATGTTTCATTGAAAATTACTTCTTTTATTATTTCAGAATAAAAGAAGCTACTGCTTCTCTTATCTCATTATAGTTAAAATCTTTTTCCATGGCTACTAACACATAGGCCGGCACCCCGCCCATATTTATTGTTTTAGGTTTTACAAGATCTGTAGTCGTGTCTATACTCAGTGTTTCGATA
This sequence comes from uncultured Candidatus Saccharibacteria bacterium, assembly GCA_964600085.1. Lineage (GTDB taxonomy): Bacteria > Patescibacteriota > Minisyncoccia > JACQLN01 > CAZPCT01 > CAZRHU01. The sequence continues at coordinate 66,268 of CAZRHU010000001.1, read as the reverse complement.
TCTCTAAAAGAAATTTCCTCAAAAGCAAACCAAATGTTTTTTAGGTCATTTATATTAAGGTCTGTTATTAATTCGTTTCGTAGCGTCTTAAATATAGACCAGAGAGTAGGGAAGTCCCAGATAGGATTGAGCGAGGTTATTTTTCCTTTCAAGGACTGTAGAGTTTCTTGTTGACGGCCAATTCTATCAAAGTCTCCCAGTGGAGAGTAGCGAGTTCTGATAAACTTGATTACGTCCTCCTCGTTTAAATACCTCCATCCTTTCTGTAGAGAGAATAGTTCATAACCACCACTTTTTGTTGGGAATCTTGGATCGTAAATATCTTCCTTTACAAAGACGGTTAGACCATCTGTTTTTTCTACAATTTTTTCTACTGTAGATAAATCAAAGACAATTATTGAATTAATTTTCAAAGATGTTATGTCTTCTACTTTCTTTTTAATTAAACTAACCACATCAATACTATCCCTTCTGTTGCCGTAAGAAAAAAGACTATTTATCTTTAAGAAGTCTCCTGTTTCATTAACTTTAACCAGTAGATCTCTCGGTATAGATATTAATCTCACCAACGGCTTGTTGGTCTTGGGGTTTATATGTAAAACAATTATGCTATCTGTTAAGTGGGGCGCCTTATATCCTTCTCCCGATCTACCTAATATGAGTATGTTCTTTTCTTCTTGCCAGGTTATATTGCTTTTTTCTTCATCAGAGGTATCTCTCTGGGAAAAAAGAAAAGAGGTTGCTCCTATGGGATTAAATTTTAATTGGGGTAAGTTTTTTATCTTAGAAGTATGAATAATATCATAAGCAAACCAAAAATTTCCCAAGAGCAAGAAAGCTATTAAAAAAGCTCCGACTTTTAACCAAAAATTTTCTTTTAGAGGCCCTTCTTTCATTATTAATATTGTAACACGCAAAAGAGGTCGAAAAAGCCCAGATTCGTTTGAAAATAGGCTTATAGCGTGGTATGATATGCTCTGTAATAGAAGCTCAAGCGCTAGGAATTAAAGCTAGGAGTTAGAAGAAATAAAAGTAATACCTTGAATTCGTTTTCAAAAACTATAATTTTTCTTTGGGAAACGGGGAAGATAGTCCTAATAGCTCTTCTTATTATAGTTCCTATTAGGTATTTTATTGCCCAGCCCTTTTTTGTTAGCGGAGAATCAATGAGTCCTACTTTTAGCGATGGCGAGTATCTTATTATTGATGAGATTTCCTACAGATTTTCTTCTCCAGATAGAGGCGATGTGATTATATTTCGCTATCCAGAAGATCCATCTCAATTTTTTATAAAAAGAATTGTCGGCTTGCCAGACGAAAAGATAGTTATTGATAATGGCGAAGTTACTATATTTAATAATAAAAATCCTCTAGGAATAAAACTCAACGAATCTTATCTAATAGAAAATACGCCCGGTAATCTAGAGATAAAACTGGATGGTAAAGAGTACTTTGTTTTAGGGGATAATAGAGACTCGTCTTCTGACTCAAGAAGATGGGGCCCATTACCACAACACCTTATAGTGGGTAAAGTTTTTATCAGAGCTTGGCCCTTTGGTCGAGTCCAGGCTTTTTCATCTCCCACCTATTAAATTTTCGTAAATAAATATGGCAAAAAAAACAACCAAAAAGAAAAAGGGTAATAATAAGAAAACCAAAAAAAAATCAACCAAAATTCAAAAGAAAACTTCTAAGAAAAAAACTCTAAATAAAAGGACGAGGTCTAGAAAAAAAGACAAACTAGAGACCCTTAGAGGTATGCATGATATTCTGCCCGAAGAAAATCCTTACTGGGAAAAAATAAGAAGGGTGGTTTTTGACGTAGCAGATTTTTATGATTTTGGTTACCTTAAAACTCCGATTGTTGAGTCGGCCGAGCTCTTTAAGCGTACTCTTGGAGATGCGAGCGATATAGTGACGAAAGAGATGTACGAATTTAAGATAAAGAGCGGAGATAAGGCGGTGCTTCGTCCAGAAGGAACGGCTCCCGTTATGAGAGCTTATATAGAACACGGCTGGAGCTCTCTACCCCAGCCGGTTAAGAGGTTTTACTGGGGACCAATGTTTCGTTACGAAAAACCCCAAAAAGGCCGTTACCGCCAACACCATCAATTTGGCTTTGAGATGATGGGTATAGATAGCGCTCTAGCTGATGCTGAAGTTGTTCAGTTAGCTTTTTCAATTCTCCAAGACTTAGGATTGAAGAATGTGATGGTTAAAGTTAACACTTTAGGGGACAGGGAAGATAGAGAGAAGTATATTCAAGATTTAAAGAGCCACTTTAAGTCTGGTATTAAGAAAATGTGTAAAAATTGCGGGGAAAGGTATAAGAGTAATCCTTTAAGAATATTAGATTGTAAAGAAGAAATTTGTCAGGAAAGAATAAAAAAAGCACCCCAAATAGTAGATCATATTGGTGATAGTGCCAAAGACCACTTTAAACTTTTCTTGGAATTTCTTGATGAGTCAGAAACACCTTATATATTAGATCCTTATTTGGTGAGGGGATTAGATTACTATAATCGTACGGTCTTTGAGGTGTTTGTAACCTCTGGTAAAAAAGAAGAAGAAGATATAAAGAATAAGAATGCAATTTTGGCCGGGGGAAGGTATGATGGTTTAGCTGAAATCTTAGGAGGTAAAAATGTTCCCGGTGTTGGTTTTGCGGCCGGCATAGAAAGAATTGTTAAAGAGATGAGGAGAGCTAAGTCGAGAGTTGGAGGGTCTAGAGAGCCAAAAGTTTTTTTGGTTCAGCTCGGTGAGTTGGCTAAAAAGAAAGGTTTAAGCTTGATGGAGGAGCTTAGAAAGTCTAAGATATCTGTTAGTGAGTCCCTGGGCAGACACTCTATTCGTTCTCAAATGAAGATAGCCGATAAGTTGGGAGTCAAGCTCGCTCTTATCCTGGGGCAAAAAGAGGCTCTGGCCGAAGAGATAATAATAAGAGACATGAAGTCGGGTGCTCAAGAAACCGTCTCCATGGATAAGTTGATGAAGGAAATTAAAAAAAGATTAAAATCAAAGAAATAATGAATTGTATTTTTTGCGAAATCTCTAAAGGAGAAAAAGAGGCGGATAAAGTTTATGAAGACGAAAAAATTATTGTCTTTAAAGATATAAATCCATCTGCGCCGGTCCATCTTTTAATTGTTCCCAAGAGACACATTATTTCTATTAAAAGTTTAGAAGAAAAAGATAGAGAGATTGTTTCAGAATTAATAATTACCGCTAAAAAGATTGCGGAAGAAAAAGGTCTTGAGGGTTACAAACTTATATTTAATGTCGGCAAGGAAGGTGGTCAAGTAATAGATCATTTACACCTTCACCTCCTCGGAGGGTGGAAAAAGGATGAGGGTAAGGAAGAAGTGTTAGTTTAATTGTCAAGCCCCGGGTCTTGTGCTAGTATAATTTACGATATGATAGAGGTAAACAAAAAAGAAAAAGAGTCAACGAATAATTTAATGCGTCGCTTTTCTAGAAAGGTCCGTCAGAGCGGATTGATTTATGATGCTAGGAAAAATATGTATAGAAAAAGAAATAAAAATAAAAATCAGCAAAAAAGAACCGCTCTAAGAAGAGAAAAGCTTCGTCGTCTAAGAAGAGTTTTATTAAAAAGAGGAGAGCTGAATCCTAGAGAGAAAATGGATTTGTCAAAAATAAGAGACAGTAAATGAAGTTAGAAGAAAAGATAAGCGATAATTTAAGGAAAGCTATGAAAGAAGGCGATCAGATTCGTCGATCTGTTCTTTCTCTAGTTAAGTCCGCTATTCATAATCAAGCTATTAAAGAGGGAAAACAAGAAGAGGGACTATCAGATGATGAGGTTATTAAGGTTTTGTCAGGCGAGGCCAAAAAGAGAAAAGACGCTATTAAAGGTTTTGAACAGGGAGGTAGGAGAGAGCAGGCAGAGCAAGAAAAGGCAGAGCTTAAAATTTTAGAAGAATATCTTCCAGAACAGCTTTCTTCTGATAAAATTAGAGAGGAGCTAGAGGTTGTAATAAAAGACATTGGTTCTAATAAAAAAGAAGACTTTGGTCGGATAATGGGGGAGGCAATGAAAAAATTAAAAGGCCAAGCAGACGGTTTGAAGGTCAAAGAAGAATTAGGAAAGCTTTTAGAGTAAATATGACCAAAGATTGTCGAGTAATGGTTGTTGAGGAGGGGGATCTACTAGGCGAAGATATTGATTGGTCAGAGATTGTACTAACTATATCCGGGGTTTTAGGTAGAAAAATTTCTCCTTTAACCCTCGTTTTTATATCTGCTGAAAAAATGAGAGAGATTAACAAATCTTATAGAGACAAAGACAAATCCACTAACGTTCTTTCGTTTGAGGATTCTCGAGAAGTTTTAATTTCAATCAGGTTTGCCAAAGAGGAAATAAAGAATAAAAACTACACCTTAAGAGAAAGATTGATATACCTATTTATACATGGAGTTCTACATTTAGAAGGGATACACCACGATACAAAAAAAGACGAGAAAGAAATGGAGAAGATAGAGCAAGACGTGATGAAAGATCTAAAACATATAATTTATAATCATTAACCTATATTTTTTTAATCATGGCTCGAGAAAAAATAATTACAGCCGTTGATATTGGCTCTTCAGAAACGAGAGTTGGTTGCGCCTTGATAAAAGATGGCTCGGCCCCTCGTCTAGTGGGGGTTGGTGAGAGTCCTTCCTTGGGTGTTCGCAGAGGCCAGGTTATTGATATTGAAGAAGTCGTTTCTTCTCTAAATGAAGCTTTCAGAGAAGCAGAGAGAAGTGCTGGTTTTAAGATATCTAAAGCGGTTGTTGCTTTGAGCGGTCCTCAAATAGATCTTAAGAGATCAAAAGGTTCGGTAGCTATCTCTAGGGCCAACGGAGAAGTTTCTGCTGAAGACATGAAACGTGTGCTAGAGTCCTCTAAAGCTGTTTCTATACCTCAAAATAAGCAGATTATTCACACTCAGCCAGTTTCTTACACTGTGGATGACGATGTTAATATAGAAAATCCTATTGGTATGAAGGGTGTTAGGTTAGAGGTAGACACCCTCTTAATTTTAGCTTCGCAACCCGTCTTAAGAACTATCTCTAAAGCTCTGGAAGAGAGTTCTCGTCAGACAGAAAAGTGGGTGTTCGGCCCTCTTGCTGTTTCTCGAGCGGTTCTGTCTAAAAAACAAAAAGAAGCCGGTGTTCTCTTGTTGAATTTGGGTGGAACCACCACCAATTTGAGCGTGTTTAAGAATCGTCAGCTGGAAAAGACAAGCGTTCTGTCTCTAGGAGGAGTTAATGTTACTAATGATATTGCTATAGGTTTGAAGTGCGCTATTGATGTAGCGGAAAAGGTTAAGAGAAGTTATGGTAGTTGCTATGCTTTAGATGTCTCTAAGAGAGAACAGGTTGTTTTGGCTGATTGGGGTTTGGAAGATATAAACATATCGCGCTACGCCCTGGCTCAAATAATAGAATCAAGAAGTCGTGAAATAATCGGAGAGGTTCAGCGGGAAGTAAAGGGTCTGATAAAAGATAAGAGTTTGCCGGCGGGTGTTGTTCTTACCGGTGGAGGAGCTAAGATGATCGGTGTAAATGAACTTATTAAGCAGAACTTAAAGCTGCCAATTCACGTCGGTAGAGTAAAAGAAGTAGAGAGTGAACTTCCTGAAGCTTTTGATCCTGCCTGGTCTACGGTAATTGGCTCTATTTTAATGGCTTACGATCAAGAGGTTAACCCAGAAGGAGAAACAAGTGCCTCCGAAGACGCTAATAAAATTATGGACAAGGCAAAAGAGTGGCTAAGAGATCTCCTGCCGTAAAAGAGGGGGAGGGGGTTGCGTATTTTTCTAAAAGCGCTATAATCTTGATACAGATGAGAATTATTACGGAGGGGTAATTCCGTAATTTTTTATATACAATATAATCCTAACCTTCTAATTAATCCTAATTATCCTAATAATATAATTCAAATCTACTAATGATATTCAAATGCCTCAAATAGGATACTTATATATTCGGGTCATTAGGGTTAATCAACAAGAAAAAGTTAAAAGAATAAAACGTATTCGTATTAATGGAGCCACTGATAATCAGTGCTCATAAAGTAAACATTGGACAATGCCTAAACAAGTAAAACCAGATATAGAATCTTTTGCCAGAATTAAGGTTATAGGGATTGGTGGAAGTGGAAATAATTCTATCAATAGAATGATAAGCACAAAAATTCAAGGTGTTGAGTTTATTGCTATCAATACAGATGTTCAAGATCTTCATCACTGCCAAGCTTCTCAAAAACTCCATATTGGTAAAGGTATAACCAGAGGATTAGGAGCCGGCATGAACCCTGATATTGGCCGTCAAGCTGCTGAAGAAAGTAGAGATGAGATTGAAGAAGTGGTAAAAGACACAGATATGGTTTTTATTGCGGGCGGTACGGGCGGTGGAACTGCCTCTGGCGCTGCTCCTATTGTTGCCGAAGTTTCCAGAGAGCAAGGAGCTCTAACAGTTGGAGTGGTGACAAGACCTTTTTCTTTTGAAGGAATTCAAAGAGCTAGAATAGCCGAAGCAGCTTTAGAAGATTTAAAAGAGCAGGTTGATACCCTCATCACCATTCCTAACGACAGACTTCTTACTATAATTGATCGCAACGTTTCTTTAAACAATGCTTTTGAAATAGTAGATGATATTCTACGCCAAGCTGTTCAAGGCATTTCAGAAATGATTACTGTTCCCGGTCTGGTCAACGTTGATTTTGCTGACGTTAAAGCGGTTATGAAAGAAGCCGGGTCAGCCCTTATGGGTATAGGTAGGGCTACTGGTGAAGATAGGGCTCAGGAAGCAGCTCGAGCTGCTATAAACTCTCCTTTACTTGAGGTCTCTGTTAACGGAGCTAAAGGAATTCTATTTAGTGTTTCGGGCGGTGAAGATTTAACTATGTCTGAGGTTAACGAAGCTGCTCAGATAATAACCGAATCAATTGATAGAGATGCCAGAGTTATCTTTGGAGCTGTTACTGATGATAAACTTAAGAAGGGCGAGGTTAAAATTACAGTTGTGGCAACAGGATTTGAAAAAATTTCTGACTCTAGACAGCCAGCTCTTGTTGAGACGGGTAGAACTTCTAAAAAAAGAGAGCAAGTTAATGATGAAGATTTAGATACGGAAGTCTCTTCTGTTGATGATGAGAGCAGTGACGATGATTCTTTTGAAATTCCTGCTTTTATTCGAAGAAAGATGAAATAAGTCTAAAAAAGAAGATAAAAATAACGCCCCTGGGGGCGTTATTTTTAATTGGCAGTTATCCACAGAATATTTAAGCCGTTGTCAATTTGAGGTTCCGGGAATTTGTGCGGTATAATGTTAGTGTCGTTAATAAAAATTTTTAATTATGCGGTTTGGGTTTCTCACAACGAATTTTTTGTTTTCTTAAGAGATGAAATCTCTCCGTTTTTAAGAAGGAGGGATTTTTGTCTTTATTAAGGGTCGTTTCGATGTGAGAGATTCTAATCTAATCAGAAAAAACTATGGAAAAAGGATATTCTCAACAAAAAACAATCTCTAGAGAAGACTCTTCTATGGGAGAAGATTTTTATTTTTCTGTCTCCAGAGAAGAAGCGGAAAAAGTTAATAAATCTTTTACCGTTAACGCTTTAAAGATGATGAAGGGTAGGTACCTTCAACCAAAAGAGGGTGGAATTTATGAAACCCCCGTAGAGATGCTTTCTAGAGTAGCCAGAGCTCTCGCTGGAGTAGAGAAGAATTATGGCAAAAACCAGATAGAGGTTGAAGAATACACTAGAGAATTTTTTGATTTAATGAAAGAGAAGAAGTACACTCCTGCCGGGCGCACTGTTACCAATGCGGGAGCCAATACGTCTCTTGTTGCTAACTGTATTGTTCTTCCAATTGAAGATAGTATGGATAGTATTTTCCAAACACTAAAAGACGCTAGTCAGCTTCAGCAAGTCGGCGCCGGTCTCGGTTTTGACTTCTCTTCTCTTCGCCCAGCTATGACTCCTACTAAAAGAACTCAGGGAGTATCTTCGGGTCCGGTTGAGTTTCTAAAAGTTTACGATACCGCCTTCGGAATAATTCAACAGCAAAAGAGACATGGAGCTAATATGGGTATGATGAGCGTAGAGCATCCAGACGTTCTTGACTTTATTAGAGCAAAAGAAAGAGAGGGAGAGATAAGGAATTTTAATATCTCTATCCAGCTTACCGATAAGTTTATGAAAGCTGTAGATGAGAGTCCGAACGAGCAGTGGTACTGCGAGTGGAGGGGAGAGAAAACAAAGCCCCGTAAGGTTATTCGTTCAGAGAATGGTGTGGTTGTTGAATCAGAAGAGATCGATATAACTGCTAAGGAGATTTTTGACGAAATAGTTGAGTATGCTTGGCTCAATGGAGAGCCGGGTATCTTCTTTATAGACGAAGTTAATAAGCACTCCAATCCTTTGCCCGGTTTAGGCAGGATTACTTGCACTAATCCTTGCGGAGAGCAACCCCTCCACCCCTACGACAACTGTAATCTCGGTTCTATTAATCTTTCAGTATTTGTGAAGAATAGAGAGATAGACTGGGAAGATCTTAAGAAATCCACCAGAACCGCAGTCAGGATGATGGATAACGTTATAGATCTTTTTGATTTTCCGGTTAAAAAAGTTACCGATAGGGCTAGAGAAAATAGAAGAATAGGATTAGGTGTGATGGGATTCGCTGATATGCTTTATAAACTTGGCGTTCCTTACGATTCAGAGAAGGGGCGTCGGGTAGCGGAAAAAGTTATGGCAGTGGTTAACTCTACTGCTCATAAAACTTCCCAAGATCTTGCTAAAGAAAAGAGTCCATTTCCTAATATAAACGAGAGTATTTACGGAGAGCGTTACGGAGGTGATGAATATACTTCTATGCGTAACGCCGCTCTTACCACGATCGCTCCTACGGGATCTATATCGATGATGCTGGATTGTTCTTCCGGAATTGAACCTAATTTTGCTCTGGCTTACATGAAGAATACTCGAACCTTTCACGCTGATGGGGGAGATAAATACTACTATCTCAACCAACATCTCTTGGGGGCGCTAAAAGAAGCTGGTTTATCAGAAGAAGAAATAAAAGAGGTGAAAGAAGAAGTCACGGAGAAAGGAAGTGTTCAACACCTAACTTTTCTACCAGAGGATATCCGCCGAACTTTTGTTGTTTCTATGGATATATCAGCTGAAGATCACACTAAAATGCAGGCGGCCTTCCAGAAGCACGTTGATAATTCTATATCTAAGACAATAAATTTTCCTAATAGCGCTACCAGAGAAGATATTGCCCAGGGATATCTTTCGGCTTGGAAGCTGGGCTGTCTTAGTTGCACTGTCTATAGAGATGGGAGCCGAGATCTTCAGGTCTTAAATGTAGGAGACGGAAAAAAGAAAGAAGAAGAACTTAAGACAGAGGACTCTGCCTCTGAACCCTCATCTGAAAAAGAAAAGACTAATGGTTACCATGCAAAAAATAGGCCAGAAGTAATGACTGGCAAAACGTATAGAGTTAGAACTGGCTACGGTAATCTTTTTGTTACTATTAACAACGATGAAGACGGGAGACCTTTTGAGGTCTTTGCTACAATAGGTAAGACTGGCGGTTATTTTCAAGAGCAGACAGAAGGAATTTGTCGTATGATTTCAACAGCCTTGAGAGCCGGAGTAAGTGTAAAAGAGATAATAGAGCAGTTAAAGGGTATTCGTGGACCTATGCCAACCATCACCAAGAGAGGAACTGTTCACTCTCTTCCTGATGCTATTGGACAAGTTTTAGAAGAGCATATAGGCGAAGATAAGAAACACGAACTATTATTGTTTGAAGAAAAAAGTGAAAAAATTGAAGAGCCAAAAAGTGTTTTAACTAGCCAAATAAATCGAGTTCAGAACGAAGGCGACAAGGCTATAGCTAACTATGGTTATATGCCTGCTTGCCCAGAGTGTTCTTCTCCCCTTCGTATGGCTGAGGGCTGTATGAGTTGTTCTGTCTGTGGGTTTACTCGTTGTGAATAATCTCTAAGCATAAACAACTATGCTTATACTGATAACTGGAAATGGAAAAGGAAAAACAACTTCTGCTCTTGGTCAGGGTATGAGGATTGTTGGAAGTGGCGGGAAGGTTGTTATGCATCAGTTTATAAAAGGTCCCTGGAAGGCAGGCGAAGAAGAGGCGGTAAAGAAATTTTCCTCTAAATTTAAGATAAGAAAAGGAGGCAGGGGCTTTGTTGGGATTATGAACGATAATCTCCCTCGCCAGGTTCATATTGAGGCTGCAAAAAAAACCTGGCTAAGAGCAAAAGAAGATATTATTTCAAAAAAATATGATCTGGTTGTTTTAGATGAATTAAATATTGCTCTCAATCTTCGGCTATTGTCTTTAAAAGAAATTGTTCCTACCTTAAAAAAATATAAAAACAACAGAGAGATTATGGTAACCGGAAGATATGCTCCGAAGACCCTGATAAAATTAGCTGATTTAGTTTCCGAAGTAAAAGAAATAAAACACCCTTATCAAAAAGGGGTTCAAGGGAAGAAGAAGATAGAGTTCTAAAGATTTAATTTATTTTTTAACGAATAGAAAATCAATAGTAAATATAAGCAATATGAACGCAGCTCCTAAAAATAGGGGCTGTATTTCTTCTAATCTTCCTTTTAACAACTCTCCGCCGATGACCCCGCCGGTAGCCAGAGGAATGTAAGCTAAGATACTAGCCCAGAAGTAGTGGGAGAATTTTGTCTTCACCAAACCGAAGACAAAAGGAGGAATAAATAATCTGGCAACAAAGACCTGCCAGAATTTTAAAGCGTTTTTAACTCGGCCAATCTTATCTTTTAATTTTTCTTTTCTAAACCAGTTTATAAATAAATCCATAGCATAGTAAGTAGCGTAATACTCAATTATACTTCCTATAGTCCATCCTAAAACAGCCATACTGCCGGCAATCCAGGGTCCCCAGATAAGTGTAGCCGTCGTAACAACCGGCAAGGTGGCTAAAGATGGAATAAAAGCTGTTAAGACCGTGATAACGAAATAAGTAAATAAACCATAAGGAGAGCTTGCTATATCAGCAAACTCTGGATTAATTTTTAAACCAATAAAAAAACTGGCTACAAAGAGACCAAGAATAGTTATTCCTAAAATATGCCAAAAGTAACGCATATGTAGATTTTAGCAAATTTATTAGCATTTTTACCAATTATTTATATAATAAATAGTATGACGCCATCGGGTTTGGTAGTATCAGTGTGTCTCGGTTTTCTAGCCGGTGTTGTCTTTGCTTCTTTAAATTTTTTCTCTTGGTCTCTTCTTTTATTATTTTTAGTTTTTTTAACTTTTCTTTTTCTCTTGAGCGTTAGTGATAAGAAAAGTGTAAAAATTTTATTATTTTTTATAATTTTACTCTCTTTTTCTATCGGTTTTTTACGCTTCAATTTTTATCATTCTTCTAACGGAAGTGATGAAGCGGTGTTTTTCCAAGACTTCAGAAGTGTCTTGATTCAGAAGAGTTCTCAAGTAATAAGTGATCCTGAGAAATCAATTATTTCAGCAATGGTATTAGGAAATAAAAAAGATCTTTCCAAGGAAACAAAAGAAATTTTTAACAGAACCGGAACAAGGCATGTTTTAGCCATATCGGGTCTTCACCTTGCTATAGTTGCGTCGTTGATTTTTGATATTTTAATAATAATCGGTCTCTGGCGATCCAGTGCTTTGTGGTTTTCTCTTTTAGGGATTCTCTCTTTTGTCTTGTTGGTCGGTTCTCCTCCCTCGGCGGTTAGGGCTGGGATTATGGCGGGTCTTTACTTGTTAGCAAAGGGAGGCGGCAGGTTGGGGCAGTCACTCCACCTTCTTTTAATCGCTGCAACTATTATGACTCTATTTAATCCAACGTTGATAGTTTCTAGTGTCGGATTTCAACTTTCTTTTCTTGCTGTTGCCGGAATAGTAATATTCAAGCCCTTTCTAGACAAGGTCTTTAAATTTATTAAGCCTAAAATTTTAAGAAACTTAATAAATCTTTCTTTATCAGCTCAGATTACTACTTGGCCTATATTAATCTTTAACTTTGGCGAGATTTCTACTGTCGGACTCATAGCTAATGTTTTTGTTGTTCCTCTTCTGCCAATTATTATGATTTTAGGCTTAGGTTTTATAATTTTTGGCTGGACAAGCGTCTTGTTAGCAAAGATATTTCTTTGGCCGGCTTGGGTTTTATCCCATTTAATACTTAGCTTTAATCTCTTTCTATCTAAGTTTAAATTTAGTTTAATTGAAATAGAGTCTTTAAACCCCGTCTTTATTCTTCTTTATTACTCTTTATTACTTTTAGTGTTTTATTTATTAAAAAACAGAAGCAGTGCTTCACTTTCGTTATAAAAAAATTGTAGTAATCTTTTTTCTGCTAATTTTAGGGGTGGTTTTTTATATTTCTCAAGACGGTGATGTCTCTAAAGCTAAGGTAGTCTTTTTTAATATTGGGCAAGGCGATTCTTCTTTAATTTCTTTACCCCAAGACAATCAAATTTTAATTGACGGAGGACCATCAGAGAAGATATTGTCTTCTCTTGGCAAGTATATTCCTTTCTATGATAAAGATATAGAACTAGTTGTCTTGACCCACCCCCACGCCGATCACCTTAGAGGCGTAAACCATGTTTTAGAAAATTATAACGTTAAAAATATTTTAATTTCAGGATCTTTCTATGAAAGCGGTGTCTTTTCCAAGTTCTTAGAATTATTAGAGAGCGAGGAGGCTCAAGTTTATATAGCTCAAAAAGGAGATAAGATTTTTTGGAGAAGAGAGAAAATAATGGAAGTAATATGGCCTGACAGAATTTTACTGGGGCGGGAATTTAGAAACATACACGATAGTAATATTGTATCAGAAGTTTTTTTAGGAGGTGTTAAATTTCTCTTTACGGGAGATTTAGAAGAAGAGATAGAGAAAATTTTAGTTAATTCTAAAAATCTCCAAGACATTAATGTTCTTAAAGTTGGTCACCAAGGTTCTAAAACGTCGTCTTCATGGTCTTTTCTTAACGAAATTTTACCAGAGGTAGCGGTGATACCAGTTGGTAATAATTCTTATGGGCATCCCCATCAGATAGTTCTAGACAGATTAGAAGAGTTGGGATCAAAGATCTTTAGAACAGACAGAGATGATGATATCGTTTGGACGTTTCGTCTCCAGTAATAATTATGATAGAATTTATCCAATTAATTATTTATAATTCTTTATCTAAAAAATATGAAACATCCAAGAGAAGAAAAAACACTTATTATAATAAAACCCGACGGTATTCAACGGGGTCTTGTCGGTGAGGTGATAAAACGCTACGAACAAACAGGTTTAAAGTTAGTGGGTTTGAAGTTGTTGGTGCCTAGATCAGACTTGGTAGAAAAACATTATCTAGTTGATCCTGAGTGGAAGAAAAAAACCGGCCTCAAATCAATAGATGCTTATAAACAAAAAGACATAACTCCACCAACTGAAGATCCTGAAGAAGCGGGAGAAAAAGTTTTAGCTACTCTTAAGAAGTATCTTTCTTCGGGTCCGGTAATAGCAATGGTTTGGCAGGGTATGCACGCTGTCGGAGTGGCTCGTAAAATAACTGGTAGCACTGAACCGATGATTTCAGATGTTGGTACGGTGCGTGGAGATTTTACAATAGATTCCTACGAAGTATCTGATCGTGACGAAAGAGCGGTGCGTAATATCGTGCACGCCTCTGGTAGTGTTGACGAGGCTCTAAAAGAAATATCTCTTTGGTTTAAAGAGAATGAAATTAATAATTATCGTTTAGCGCACGAAGCTATCTTATACGATGTCAACCTGGATAGTATTTTAGAGTAAAACATTTTGACCCAAAAGTTTTGGATTGATACAATTAAATTGGGCTTGGCGGTCGGGTTTCTTTAAAAGATTTAGCCTAAAACTAATACCGAGGGATCCTTACATCACTTCGATGTGCTGATTTGTTCGGGCATCGGTTGTTGCGGGAACCCACTTGTCATATTAGCTAAAATCTAAGAAGATTCCTTCTCTAGTATAAAATCTAGAGCCAAGTCCACCTAAAAACCGAGGCGTTGCCTCGGTTTTTAGATTAGTAATTCTTTTATTCTTAAAGCTTCTTTTTCGACAACCTCTCCTCCGTACTCTCCGGCGTGAGCAGATGATCCCTTGTAAGATGGCTTTTTCTGGTCAAGATGAAGTTTAAAAATCCAAGCGTCGGGGGTGTCCTCTATATATATGTGGAATCGGGGATAGGGCGTTCCCTGTAAAGAACGCGAAAAACTCTGTTGGCTTGGGTGATTATATCTGTCTTGCGAGTATCCAATTTTTCTAATAACCCCCAATAAATTTTCACCCTGTTTTGGAATATTAATAACCATATTTTAATTTTACCACATCTTTATAGGGCATATTTTAAGTTGATGAATGAAAAGCAAAGGGATATACTTAAAGATAATCATTAACTAAAATTTACTAAATTTAATTAAATAGTAGAAAGTAAGACCAAAGGGTCGAATTCCTACCACCTGGTATGAAAAAAATACTCTATTTAATAGTTCTCATTATTATCATAATCGCTGTTGCGTGGGTGGTGTGGGACAGGACTCCTGATGAAACTGCCAACTGGCAGGTTTATAAGAGTTCTGAGTTTGGATATTCTCTTAAAATTCCTAAAAACTGGAGAGTTGAAGCAGTTCAATCTGATGATGGTTTTTATTCTCCACAAGGACTAGAATTTACTTTTTCAAGCTCAAGAGGTATGTTTTTGGCTCCTATGATTCAAAGGGGTGAAGTTGTTTTTAAGGACAATGTTAATTTAGGTGATGCTGAGGTTTTTCACTACGAAAGCAAGAAAGACAATGTTGAATTCTATGAAACTACAAGCAATAACGGAACACTTCTGTTTTTTATAAGAAATTCAGCAGATAAAGAAACTGTCTTTAAAGTCCTCTCAACCTTACAATTTACTAATTAACTCCCCAATAAAACTTTCAACTCTCCTTAATAGTTAACAGGTCTGCGACACCTGACGTTATGATAGAAGAAATTTTTCTATCAACCCCTTATTTTCCAATTCGCGCGAATTGGATAATGGGTTAAACGACTTGAAATAAGTTTTTTAATGGGTTAAACGACTTGAAATAAGTTTTTTAATTTGGCTTAAAACCTAACAAATAAACGGCTCAAGGGGTTGAGCCGTTTAGTGTTCATCACCAGGTGATGCACATAAGATCTTGAAGTTTATAGATTTTACCTACGCTGTTTTAGAATTAAACTACCTTCTTTCTTTTGAGAAAGGTTGGATCTTGACCGGCTTTCTTTTTACAACCCGTACAGGCTTTTATTCTTTTTCCCTCACCAATGGTTACCCATTGAAGATTGGGGTGCCTTTTTCTCTTTCCGGTTGGATTATATTTACCACGCAAAAGTTTACGCTTTCCGCCGGTTCGGGTTACTTTTTTACAGATTGGACACATCATAAAATTAGTTTTTCAGTTGATTAGTTTATCGGTTTGGCAGTTATTAAATCTTTAAACTTGTGTTATAGTAACAGAATTAAAAAGATTTATCAATGGAGAAAATATTTATATATATAGTAATAATAATCTCAGCCGTTTTTCATGAGTATGCTCATGGTTGGGCTGCTTACCGTCTTGGCGATTCTACGGCAAAAAGAGCCGGCCGTCTTACCTTAAATCCTTTTGTCCACTTAGATTTGTGGGGGACGGTGATAATACCCCTTCTTCTTTTATTTGGTTCGGGGATTTTTATTGGTTGGGCTAAACCAGTTCCTTATAATCCCTACAACTTAAAAGATCAGAAGTATGGAAACTTAAAAGTTGCTGCGGCCGGTCCAGGAATAAACTTGGGAATAGCTCTGGCTTTAGGCCTCTTGCTACGTTTTTCTCACCTCTATATTAATTCTATACCATTCGCAACACCTCAATTTATGGAGCTCATAGCCTTTATAGTTTTTGTGAATATATTTTTAGCTCTCTTTAATCTTATTCCTATTCCCCCCTTAGATGGTTCAAAGATACTAGGGGACTTATATCCAAGAGCTTATCAAGGGTTAGTCGGCCTTGGTTTTATGGGTATATTCTTAGCTTTATTTATTGCCTTCTTTTTCTTGTCGCCGATAGCGCAATTCATTTTTCGATTAATAGTAGGTGGCTTTTCATTCTTCTAAATAATATTTACAATAAATATAGCCGTAGTAATTGACTTAGAAATTATTATCTTGTAAGCTTTTATTGGTTTTGTTAATATATCTATCAAGTTAGAAACATAAAGAGATGCCAACGATAAATCAATTAGTCAGAAAACCTAGAAAAAGGCAAAAGCGCAAAGACAAATCTCCTGCGTTGAGCTTTTCTTTTAACACCTTAAAAAACAGGCGCTCTCACTATTCTTCGCCTTTTAAGAGGGGTGTTTGTATAAAAGTGGGGACGATGACTCCTAAAAAGCCAAACTCTGCTTTGCGTAAAATTGCTCGTGTTAGATTGTCTAACGGCATGGAGGTTACAGCCTATATACCTGGAGAAGGTCACAATCTCCAAGAACACTCTGTTGTTGTGTTGAGGGGCGGGAGAGTCAAAGACTTACCCGGTGTTCGTTATCACGTTGTTCGTGGCGTTCTTGATGCTTCTGGTGTAGAGGGAAGAGTTCAGGAACGTTCTAAATACGGAACTAAAAAGCCAAAAGAATAGTCGCTCATCAAATTTAATTTATAGATAAAATCTATATGCGCAGAAAAAAGAAAGAAGAAAGAGAAATTAAACCAGATCGAAGATACGATAGTCTTTTGATATCTAAGTTTATCAAAAATTTAATGAAGAAAGGTAAGAAAGGTAAGGCGGAAAAGATTATATACGACGCTCTTGAAGAGGTGAAGAAGAAGACCAAGAAAGACCCTGTTGAGATTTTTGAGAAAGCTATAAGCAATATTTCTCCCAATTTAGAGGTTAAATCTCGTCGAATAGGTGGAGCTTCTTATCAAGTTCCCAGAGAAGTGAGAGGTGAGAGAAGAACAACCTTGGCTTTTAGGTGGATTCTTGGAGTGGCTAGATCTAAGAAGGGATCATCTATGGCTAAAAAATTAGCCGAAGAAATTATTGCTGCTTCTAATAACGAAGGAGCTGCTATTAAAAAGAGAAGTGATACGCACAGAATGGCCGAAGCTAATCGTGCTTTCGCTCACTTTAGTTGGTAAAACAGAGATGTAAAATTTAAAAATTAGAAATACTAAAAATACGCCCTTTGGGGATTTTTTATTAAAGTAAAAAAAATATGGCTAGAGATTATCCAATAGAGAAAACAAGAAATATAGGAATTATTGCTCACATTGATGCCGGCAAGACGACAGTTACTGAGCGTGTTTTGTTTTATACAGGCGTATCTCACAAGATTGGTGAAGTTCATGAGGGCGAAGCCATAATGGACTGGATGGAACAAGAACAGGAAAGAGGTATAACTATCACCTCTGCCGCCACCACCACCTTCTGGATTCCTATGGCCGAAAAAATGGGAGAGATGAGCACTAAAGACAGAAAAGAAAAAGAGTATAGAATCAATATAATAGATACACCCGGACATGTTGATTTTACAGTTGAAGTAGAGAGGTCTCTAAGAGTTTTAGACGGGGCGGTGGTTGTTTTTGATGGAGTGGCTGGTGTAGAGCCCCAATCAGAAACGGTCTGGCGCCAAGCTGATAAGTATCATGTTCCAAGAATGTGTTTTATAAATAAACTAGACAGAACAGGAGCATCTTTTGAAAATTCTTTTAAATCTATATTAGAGAGACTTACAACTAAAGCTGTTAAGGCCCAGATTCCGATAGGAGAGGAGAGTCAACACGAAGGAGTGGTTGACTTAATAACGATGAAAGCTTACTTTTTTGAGGGTGATCATGGTGAGAAAGTTGTAGAGAAAGATATTCCTGAAAAATTAAAAGAAAAATCAAAAGAAGATAGGGCTAAATTAGTGGAGAAAATAGTTGAGACAGACGAAGGGTTGATGAATAAGTATCTAGAGGGAGAAGAGCCTTCTTTAGAAGATTTACGCAGAGTATTAAGAAGAGCGGTTATAAATTATGAAATAGTGCCTGTTTTTTGTGGCTCGGCCCTTAAAGATAAGGGGGTACAACCTCTGCTAGATGCGGTTATTTATTATCTTCCTAATCCTACTGAGTTGCCCGCCATAGAAGGTATTAATCCGAGTAACGGTCAAGAAGAGAAGAGGCCAGCGAAAGATGAGGAGCCTTTTTCAGCTCTAGCTTTCAAGATAGCCACTGACCCTTATGTCGGTCAATTGACTTACTTTAGAGTTTATTCAGGGGTTCTTTCTAGTGGTTCTTATGTTCTTAACGTCAATAAAGAAAAGAAAGAAAGAATAGGCAGAATATTAAGAATGCACGCCAATCATCGCGAAGAAGTTGGTGAGATACACGCCGGCGGTATTGGCGCGGCCGTAGGTCTTAAAAATACAACCACGGGCGATACTTTAGCAGACGAGGGGAAGCCTATAATTTTAGAACAGATCACTTTTCCCGAGCCGGTAGTTTCGGTAAGAATAGAACCAAAGACAAAAGCAGATCAAGAAAAGATGGGAATTGCCCTAAGAAGGTTGGCTGATGAGGATCCTACCTTTCAGATTAAGAGCGACGAAGAAACGGGTGATACCGTTATATCGGGCATGGGAGAACTTCACCTCGAAGTCTTGGTTGATAGAATGAAGAGAGAGTTTAAAGTTGAAGCTAATATTGGGAGACCTCAGGTTGCCTATAAAGAGACGATTCAAAACGAAGCTAAAGCTGAAGGTAAGTATATTCGTCAATCAGGTGGACGCGGTCAATACGGACATGTTTTGTTGAGAGTGTCTCCTTTAGAAAGAGGATCGGGTTTTGAATTTATAAACTCTATTAAAGGGGGTGATATTCCCCAAGAGTTTATTCCTTCGGTAGAAAAAGGTGTGAAAGAAGCCCTTGAGAAAGGGATTATGGCCGGTTACCCAGTTTCTGATGTAGAAGTGGAGTTATATGATGGGTCTTATCACGACGTTGACTCTTCTGAATCAGCCTTTAAAATAGCCGGTTCTATGGCTATACAAGAGGCCGCTAGGCAGGCCGGGCTCGTTCTCTTAGAGCCAGTAATGAAGGTCGAGGCAACAACTCCTGAAGAGTTTCTGGGCGATGTCTCGGGAGACCTCTCTTCTCGCAGGGCTAAGATAGAAAAAATTGAAGATAGAAGCAATGTTAAGGCTATTGATTCTCAAGTTCCTTTATCAGAAATGTTTGGTTATGCCACTCAGCTAAGGTCTTTAACTCAAGGAAGGGCAAGTTTTGTGATGGAGTTTAGTCACTACGAAGAAGTTCCTAAGAGTATTGCTCAAGAAATAGTGGAGGGAAGGAAAAAATAATATTAAATTAAATTAAACATATGATTATATCAGAAAGATTAAAAAACTTTATTAAGGCCACAAATAGTTTTTGTGTTATAGTAGAGGACGGAAAGCCTAGTTATGTCGTTTCTTCTTTTGATTGGGTTGAAAAGCTTATTAATCCTCATGATATAGAAGAAGCGGAGAGGGTGAATAGCGACATAAACACTATTAGGCAAGAAGAAGAGGATAATAACTTTCCGCCTTCCGAAGCTTGAATTTTGCTTGACCTCTTGATTAAGTATGTTACAATTGTTCTCGTTAGAGTTCCAGATAGTATAGGGTTATCCAATATCTAACAGGCGAAGCCGGACTTCGCTTATCGTTAGGCGCTAGATAACTCTGTGTGCTTTAGAGCTTTAATGGGGTTGTCCTTGTTAGAGTTTTAGAGTTATAATAAGAACCTATAATAGTAATAAAAAACAAATAATATTATTTAAAATTTATGGCTAAATTCGAAAGAAAAAAACCACACTTGAATGTTGGTACTATTGGTCACGTAGACCACGGTAAGACGACCTTAACCGCGGCTATAATGCACTACTTGCACCTAAAAGGTTTAATAGACAAAGAGGAAAATGTTGATGATATAGACAATGCTCCCGAAGAAAAGCAAAGAGGGATAACTATTGCTATTCATCACTCTGAATACGAGACGGAAAAACGTCACTACGCCCACGTTGATGCTCCTGGTCACGCTGACTATATTAAGAATATGATTACCGGGGCGGCTCAAATGGACGGAGCTATCTTAGTTGTTTCTGCTGCCGATGGCCCTATGCCTCAAACTAGAGAACATATTCTTTTAGCTCGTCAGATAGGCGTTCCATCTATTGTTGTTTTTCTTAATAAAACTGATCAGGTGGATGATCCCGAGCTTATTGATCTTGTTGAAGAAGAGGTTAAAGAGCTTCTTAAGAAGTATGAATATCCAGGCGATGAAACACCAATTGTAAGAGGATCGGCCCTTAAGGCCCTAGAGTCCTCATCCGCAGATGATGAGGTGATCAAGCCGATTGGCGACTTGATGGATAAGATTGATGAGTATATTCCTGAACCAAAGCGTGAAGTTGACAAGCCATTCCTTATGCCTATTGAAGATATTTTCTCTATTGAGGGCAGGGGAACAGTCACCACCGGTCGTATTGAGAGAGGGCAGGTCAATCTTAACGACGAGGTTGAGGTTGTTGGTCTTAAAGACACACAGAAGACGGTTGTTACAGGGATAGAGATGTTTAATAAGTCTCTTGACGAGGGTCAGGCAGGAGATAACGCCGGAATTCTTCTTCGAGGACTTAAAAAAGACGACATTGAGAGAGGTCAAGTTTTGGCTAAACCGGGCAGTATTACGCCTCACACTGAGTTTGAAACTGAGGTTTATATTCTAACCAAAGAAGAGGGAGGAAGACACACACCCTTCTTTAAGGGTTACAAACCACAGTTCTACATTAGAACCACTGATGTAACTGGAGAGGTAACTCTTCCTGAAGGAACTGAAATGGTTATGCCGGGAGATACTGTTAATCTCTCTGTAAAGTTAACAGCTCCAATTGCTCTAGAAGAAAAACAAAGATTTGCTATTAGAGAAGGCGGTCACACTGTAGGAGCTGGAGTGGTTACAAAAATTATCAAGTAAACAAATTAAACATTAAAACCAAAATCCATCTTGTCCTTTAAAAAGTCATGAGCGTTACTGCGAAAGAAAAAAAAGATAAATCTTCTTCCAAGAAAGAAAAAGAAGATAATAAGCAGAGACTAAGAATAAAAATAAGAGCTTACGACAGTAAGATTATTGATGTTTCCGCGAAGCAGATAGTAGAGACCGCAAGTCGTTACGGAGCCAAGATATCAGGGCCAGTTCCTCTACCAACAGAGATTAGAAAATACACTGTCAATCGTTCTACTTTTGTTCATAAAGATTCAAGAGAGCAGTACGAAATGAGAGTCCATAAACGTCTCATCGACATTTTAAATCCCAACTCCAAGATAATAGATTCTCTTATGAATTTGAATCTTCCAGCAGGTGTGGATATAGAGATAAAGATGTGATAAAAAGACAGTAGGTTTAGTTTGTTAAAAGCACAATGAATTTTCTGAAAAAGATTTTAAAAGTATAGTGGGTCACCAAAAAAATTCGGGTAGAGTCACCCGAATTTTTTTAACAAAACCAATATGAGATTTATATTAGGTAAAAAATTAGGAATGACACAGTTATTCGGCCCCGATGGTCGAGTTTTTCCGGTTACTTCTATAGACACCTCTCTAAATACCGTTGTTCAAGTGAAGACCGATGATAAAGATAACTATAAAGCGATTCAGGTTGGTTTTGACAAGAAAAAAGATAAAAATCAAAAAAAATCAGAAAAAGGCCACCTCAAAGGGTTAGACTCTTTTAGACACCTAAGAGAGTTTAGGGTTGATGATGTTTCTAAATATAAAAGAGGAGATGTAATAAAAGCCGATATATTTTCTGTTGGAGAAAAGGTTAAGGTTAGTGGCAAAAATATTGGTAGAGGTTTTCAAGGAGTTGTTAAGCGCCATGGTTTTAGCGGGGGACCAGCTTCTCATGGACACCGTCACGCGCTGAGGTCTCCGGGCTCAATAGGGTCTGCCTACCCCCAAAGAGTTTTTAAGGGCAAAAAGATGGCTGGGCAAATGGGAGCAAAAAGAGTTTCTATAAAAAATTTGGAAATTATCAGAATAGACAATGAAAAAAATCTAATTTTTGTTAAAGGTTCTTTGCCTGGGAAAAAAGGAAGTGTTGTAGAGATAAGATCTTTAAATTCAACAGAAAGAAAAGATTAAAAAAATGGCTACGAAAAAAGATAAAAAAGACAATTTAAAAAAACCTCTTAGTAACGAGAAAAATGAAAAAAGAAAAAATCTTCAGTTGCCTGAGAATATATTCAAAAAAGAAGCTGATTTAGATTTGATTAGCCAGGTGGCTAGAGCTCTAGAGAAGAGAAGCCATCCTTCTGCGTCTCATGCAAAAGATAGGAGTGAAAAAAGGGGTGGTGGCGCTAAACCGTGGAGGCAGAAAGGAACCGGAAGGGCTAGACACGGATCTATCCGTTCCCCTATATGGCGTGGCGGAGGGGTTACCCACGGTCCGAGAAAAGAGAGAAAAAATTCTTATAAGGTAAATAATAAGGTTAAAAACAAAGCCTTAGCCATGGTTTTATCTAAAAAACTGAGAGATGAAGAGATGTTTTTTATTGACCAGTTAGTTTCAAAAAGTGGCAAGACAAAAGAGCTTAAAGATAGCGTGAATAAAATTATTCCTAAAAATTCCGTAGAAAAAAAGCCCCTTCTTATTGTGGTTGGTAAGACCGAAGAGAATTTAAAGAGAGCTTCCTCAAACCTTTTCAGAGTTAATGTGGTTGATGCTGTAAATTTAAATATTTTAAATTTACTTTCATCTAAGTATGTAATTTTTGATAAAGAAGCTTTAAAAGTTATTAAGAAAAGATTTTCATGAGGTTATTTTCAAAAAAAGAAAAATCAAAAAAAGAGGAGGTGAAAAAAGAAGATAAAAAAGAAGCTACTCCTGTATCCCCGGTTGGGGAGACCCCTAAAACAGCCTCTCGTCTGGTGGTGAGACCCTTGCTAACAGAAAAAGCTTCTTTCTTAGAGACGAACAACCAGTATGTTTTTATTGTTGATGAAAAGGCTAATAAACCGGAAATAAAGAAAGAAATAGAGAGGTTATTTAATGTAAAAGTAAAAAAAATAAATATTATAAATAAAAAAAGAAAAAGAAGAATGTGGCGAGGAAGAGTGGGTTTTAGCTCTGGTTTTAAAAAAACTATTGTAACAGTTGGTAAGAGTGATAAGATAGAAGTTCTTCCCCACTAATAATATGAAGAAATACAAGCCAACAACTCCATCTAGAAGAAATATGAGCGGTATAGAGTATCGTAAGTTTTTGAGTAAGAAAGCCAAGCCCCTAAAAAAATTAGTTATCAAGCTAAAGAAGAAAGGCGGGAGAAATAATCAAGGAAGAATTACAACAAGACATAGGGGCGGAGGTCATAAAAGGCGCTACCGATTAGTTGATTTTAAGAGAGAAGAGAAAGCTAAGGGAAAGATAGAGTCTGTTGAGTATGACGCCTCTAGAACGGCTTTCATAGCCAGGGTTCTTTACCAGAATGGAAAACGTTCCTATATTTTAGCTCCACAGGATTTGAAAGTTGGGGACGAGGTTTTATCGAGTAACGAAAAAGCTCCTATAAAGCCCGGTAATCGACTTCCCTTAAAGAATATTCCTCTTAGTACTTTTGTTTATAATATTGAATTAAATCCTGGAGAGGGTGGTAAGATAGCTCGTTCGGCTGGGTCCTCTGCTCAGGTAGCTGCTAAAGAGGGTGGTTTTGTTAATCTTGTTTTACCTTCTGGAGAGGTTAGAAAAGTCTTAGAAAAATCCTTAGCTTCAGTAGGAGTGTTGTCTAATTCTGAGAATAGAATGGTAAGGGTTGGTAAAGCCGGAAGGTCTAGGTGGAAAGGAAAGAGGCCTACCGTTAGGGGGTCTGCCATGAATCCTGTTGACCACCCGTTTGGTGGCGGTGAGGGGAGAGCCCCCGCCGGTATGAAGAGACCCAAGAACAAGTGGGGTAAAGGAATTAGAGGGGTCAAGACCAGAAAGAATAAGAAAGCATCAGATAAGTTTATTATAAAGAAACGCAAAAAGAGAAAACGTAAAAAGTAAACCCAGAATATGTCCAGAAGTTTAAAAAAGGGTCCGTATGTTGATCCGAAATTAGAAAAAAAGATAGAAAATAAAAAACCTTCTCCTGGAGAAGTTGTTAAGACCTGGTCAAGATCTTCTACTATAACGCCAAAGATGGTTGGATTTACTATCGGTGTTCATAATGGAAAAGAGCACGTTCCTGTCTCAATTACAGAGGATATGGTTGGACATAAATTAGGCGAGTTTGCGCCTACTAGAAAATTTGTTAGGCACGGAGGAAAGATGCAAAGAGATTTAGAGGCCGCACAGAGAGCTATTGAAATTACCAAGTCAAAAGCAAGTAAAGAGGATAAAAAATAACTTTTATTACTAGATTATGAAAGTAAAGGCAAGATTGAAACATTTAAAAATGAGTCCCAGAAAGGTAAGATTAGTGGCGGATTTAATCCGCAACCTTAGAGTTGATAGGGCTTTAGAGCAACTCTCTGGACTAAATAAAAGAGCTACTCGTCCTATATTGAAACTTCTTAATTCCGCCATAGCTAATGCTGAAAATAATTTCTTTTTAGACAAGAAGAGCCTTAAAATATCAGAAATAACTGTTGATGGGGGACCGATACTAAAACGTTATATGCCTCGTGCTAGAGGAAGAGCTACAATGATTCAAAAAAGAACTTCTCATGTGACGTTGGTTCTTGAGGGTCAGAGCATTCAGAAAAAAGAAAAAGAAAAACATTCGGATAAGAAAAAAGAAGAATTACCAGTAGTAAAGAGAGAAGACATTTCTTCTGAAAATATTGAAAAAGAAAAGCCTAAAAAGGTCAACAAAAAGATTGGAAAGGAAAAAAAACCATCTTTTGTTAAGAAGATATTTAGACGTAAATCTATTTAAATAAAATGGGTCACAAAGTAAATCCTCTATCTTTCAGGTTAGGAATTGTAAAAAAGTGGAAATCTAGATGGTTTGACAGAAAGAACTATCCTCAATTTCTAGAAGAAGATTATCAAATAAGGAAATTTATTCAAGAAAAGCTTCAAAAAGCTGCTCTTGAAGGTGTAATAATAAACAGATCTAGAGATACTGCTTCAATAACTATAAAGACAGCGAGACCCGGTCTGGTTATTGGAAGGGGTGGTAAAGGTATAGAAGAAATACAGAAAGGATTAGAGTCCGTAATTTTAAAGATGAATAGAAGGAAAAATAAGAAGAGTAAGTCTAGTATCAAAGTTGAGATAGAGGAAATCAGAAAACCGGAGAGCTATGCTTCGCTTGTAGCCCAAGATATTGCCGAGCAGTTAGAGAGAAGATTTTCTTTTAGGAGGGCGATGAAGCAGTCTCTAGACAAGGTTATGCAACAGAAAGGAGTAGAGGGTGTTAAGATATCACTCTCCGGCAGGCTGGGGGGCGCTGCTATTGCTAGAACAGAGCACTTATCAAAGGGAAAGGTTCCACTTCAAACCTTGAGAGCTAATATTGACTATTCTCATGTAGATGCTAATACTAATTACGGTGTTATAGGTGTTAAGGTTTGGATTTATAAAGGAGAAATTTTTGACGAAGAAGAGAAAGAAGATTAATTTAATTAGAAAATGTTACTACCTCGTAAAGTAAAACATAGAAAGTGGCACAAGAGAGCTGGTCACAAAAAAGGTAAAGCCGCTAGGGGCACTAAGCTTTCTTTTGGTGGTTGGGGGTTAAAAGCGATCACCTCTAGTCGTCTAACTTCTCGTCAAATAGAGGCAGCTAGAAGAGCGATGACCAGGCATGTTCGTCGTGGTGGTAAGATTTGGATTAGGGTTTTTCCGGACAAACCAATCACCCAAAAAGGCGCGGAAGTACCGATGGGGAGCGGTAAAGGCGCAGTAGATCACTTCGCAACAGTTATTGAGCCCGGCAGAATAATATTCGAGATGGGCGGAGTGGACGATGATTTAGCTAAAGAAGCTTTACGCAGAGCTTCACACAAACTTCCATTTAAAACAAAAATAATTTCTTCAAAGAAGTAAGATGACCAAGATAAACCCTAGAGAATTAAAGAATAAGTCATTAAAAGAATTAAGCATTCTTGCTAAGAAAGAGAAACAACATCTTCGTGACTTGTATTTCAGACTTTCTGGCGCTCAATTAAAGAACGTTAAAGAAATAAAGAGCACCAAGAGAAATATAGCCAGAATTTTAACCGTTTTGAATAAGAATAAGCAAAATGAGTAAAAAGATATTAAAAGGAAAGATAGTAAGTAATAAAATGGCCAAAACCGTTGTGGTTGAAGTTTTGCGTGTCAAGGAACATCCCAAGTACAAGAAGAGGTACAAGAAGAGTAAAAAGTATAAAGCTCACCACGACAAGGGTAATTATAAAATCGGAGATGACGTCTTAATAGAAGAATCAAAGCCCATAAGTAAAGATAAAAGGTGGAAAATTGTAAAAAAAATCGAAGCACCAAATCCTAAATCCGAAACAAATACAAATGTTTAAAATACAAAATCTAACACAAAGTTTTGGTAATTAAGAAATTATTTTTTAAAATATGATTCAGGTAGAGTCAAAATTGAATGTTGCTGACAATAGCGGAGCCAAGAGGGTCCAGTGTATTAAAGTTCTCGGCGGTTCTCGTCGAAGGTATGCCAGAATAGGAGATATAATTATAGCCTCTGTTAAGGAAGCTGAACCCAGAAAGACTGTAAAAAAGAAAAGTGTTGTTCACGCTGTCGTTGTTAGACAGAGAAAAGAGTATAAACGAAAAGACGGAACGGCTATAAGATTTGATGATAATGCTGTTATTATAGTCGAGGGAAAAGAACCAAGGGGCGGACGTATATTTGGTCCTATTCCCAGAGAATTAAAAGAGAAAGGTTTTGATAAGATTATATCCTTAGCGCCAGAAGTAGTTTAAAATGGACAAGAAGATAAGACCAAAAATAAAAAAAGGGGACGAGGTGCTTGTTTTGACCGGTAGAGATAAAGGCAAGAAAGGAAAGGTGATAAAGATGACGCCTAAAGCCGGTAGAGTTATTGTTGAGGGTGTTAATCTGAGGAAAAAACACGTCAGACCCAAGAAGAGTAATGAGAAGGGTGAGACAGTTCTCGTGCCTTCACCTCTTCATATTTCTGATCTTCAGTTAATATGTCCTTCTTGTTCTAAGCCAACCAGAGTAGGTTTTAAGGGCGAGGGAGAGAGTAAGGCAAGGCGTTGCAAGAAGTGTGATGATGTTATAAATTAAACTTTCCTAAATGAAGAGAATGAAAGAAAAATATCAAAAAGAAGTTTTACCAAAGCTTAAAAAAGAGCTAAAGCTTTCTAGTGATATGGCTGTTCCAAAGGTAGAAAAAGTTGTCCTGAATGTTGGTATTGGGAGAATTCTTCAGTCCGCTTCTAATATTAAAGATTTTACTGAAAAGATAAAAGAAGATATTGCTAAGATAACAGGACAGAGTCCTGTTGCTACCAAAGCTAAAAAATCAATTGCCTCTTTTAAACTTAGAGAAGGTCAGACGGTGGGGCTTAAGACCACCTTGAGAGGGAAAAGGATGTATGACTTTATTGATAGACTGATTCATGTTGCTCTTCCTCGTAGTAGAGATTTCAGAGGTTTAGATACTAGTGGAGTTGATCAAGAAGGTAACTTGACTATAGGGATAAAAGAGCATACTATTTTCCCCGAGGTGTCAGAGTCTTCTTTAAACTTGGGTTTAGAGGTAACAGTGGTTACAAACACAAGTGATAAAGAAAAAGCTCTGAAACTCTTTAGATATTTAGGTTTTCCTCTAAAGAAACAAATATAATTATGCCTAAAAAATCTCAAATAGCAAAATCTCAAAAAAAGCCCAAGCACAGCACTAGAAAAGTGCGGAGGTGTTGGCGTTGTGGACGCCGAAGAGGCTTCATAAGAGATTTTGGGGTTTGTAGAATATGTTTTAGGGAATTAGCCTCTGAAGGAAAGATACCAGGCATAAAAAAGTCATCATGGTAAACGATCCAATTACAGATATGTTTATAAGAATAAAAAATGCTCAAGCTGTTAATAAAGAGACAGTTAGCTTTCCTTTTTCTAAAACAAAGCAAGAGATTGCTAATATTTTAAAAAAAGAAAAATTAATTAGTGACTTTGAAAAAAAAGGCAGGGGGGCAAAAAAGAGATTAGAGTTAGGACTTTCTTATAAAAGCGGTAACCTGCCTGCTATAACAGATTTCAAGAGAATAAGTAAGCCGGGCCAAAGAAGGTATGTGGGTCGGCAAGAAATTTTTCCAGTTAAGGGTGGTTACGGATTATCTATAATCTCAACGTCGAGAGGAATTATGAGCGGTAAAGATGCTAAAAAAAATAAAATGGGCGGAGAGGTTTTGATAGAAGTTTGGTAAACATTACAATGAGTAGAATAGGCAAACAACCAATAGAGATATCTAGTGAAGTCAATGTGAAGATTGATAAGGGTTTGATTTCTATAAAAGGGCCAAAAGGAGAACTTTCTTGGAGTATTCCAAAAGGGGTGAAGGTGAAGCAAGAGAAGGATAACTTAATTATTGAGGTTGAGTCCATGACCAAGAGATTGAGGTCTCTTTGGGGGACTGCCAGAGCTGTAATCGCTAATATGGTTGAGGGCGTAAAGAATGGTTTTGAAAAGAAACTTCAAATTGAGGGAGTTGGTTACAAAGCCCAGGTTCAAGGAGATAAGCTCGTTTTAAATCTCGGATTTTCCCACCCGGTTGAGATAAAGACCCCGGGAGACGTTTCTTTTTCGGTTGATAAGAATATTATTACTGTCTCTGGGATTGATAAGGTTGTTGTAGGCGAAACCGCTGCAAAAATAAGGTCTCTAAGAAAGCCGGAGCCCTATAAAGGAAAAGGAATTAGGTATGTTGGAGAAGAGGTAAGAAGAAAAGCTGGTAAGAAGGTTGTTGGCGCGGATGGTCCAGGAGCTTAATGTTAACACTTATGTCTAAAAATAATCGACAAAGAAATAGAGGTAGAGTAAAGGTAAAAGGATCTTCAAGCCGTCCCAGAATTTCGGTTTTCCGTTCAAATAATCATATTTATCTTCAGTTTATAGACGATGAAAAAGGAAAAACTGTTTTAAGCTTCGATGATCAAGCTTTAGATAAAAAAGATTTAAAGAAGACAAAAAAAGAAAAAGCGCAAATTTTAGGCCTGATTGCCGGAAAAGAAGCTTTAAAGAAAGGAATCGAGAGAGCTGTTTTTGATAAAAATAAATTTAAATATCACGGTCGGGTCAAGGCCTTGGCCGACGGCTTGAGAGAAGCAGGAATAATTTTTTAAGTATAAAAATGAATAAAATAAAAAGCAGTAAACATAAAAACAAGAAAAAATTCTCAAAAAAAACGAGAAGAGAATCAGAGTTTGAGGAAAAACTTCTAGATTTAGCTAGAGTTACCAGGGTAATGGCCGGAGGTAAGAGATTTAGGTTTAGAGCAGTTATGGTTGTTGGGGATAGGAAAGGTAGGGTGGGTATTGGCGTAGCTAAAGGAACTGATGTGGCTCAAGCTATTCAAAAAGCGGTTTTTCAAGCTAAAAAGAATATTATAAAGGTACCTATCGAAAAAGGAACTATTCCTAGAGAGATAAAGGTAAAGTATAACTCTGCTCTGGTTTACTTGAAGCCTGCTCCGAGCGGTAGAGGTATTAATGCCGGTGGTGCTGTGAGGGTGATCTGTGATTTAGCTGGGCTCAAAGATATTATTGGAAAGAGAGTTTCTCGTTCAGGTAATAAGCTTAACACTGCCAGAGCAACGGTAAGAGGTTTTGAAAAAATAAGTCAATCAATCAAGTAGTTCTAATTTACAGATAATATAATCTAATCCTAATCTTCCTAATAAAATATTCTGGTTATTATGATTAAGGGAATACAGAGCGCTGATAATAAAAGAGATAAAAAATAGACTATGCAAATACACGACGCTTTAAAAAAGACAACTAAAAAAAAGAAAAGGGTTGGTCGCGGTGGGAAGCGTGGCTATACTTCTGGTCGTGGTTCTAAGGGGCAAAAAGCTAGGGCTGGTCGCAAAATAAGACCCGCTATTCGTGATCTTATTAAAAGACTGCCTAAGAAGAGGGGGGTTAAACTTTCTGCTTCCAGAACTCCTCTCTTTAGAGTTACCTTAAAAGAGTTAAATGAAAACTTTAAAGATGGAGAAAAAGTTACTCCTAGAACTTTAGACAGGAAAAAGATTATAAAACTTCCAGCAGGAAATAAAAATAACGTTAAAGTAAAGGTTTTAGATAGAGGAGAAATTAATAAGAAATTGATTTTAGAAAACATAAACGCTTCTAAGTCGGCAGCGGGAAAGATTTTTAACGCCGGCGGAGAGATAAGAAACGTAAAATAAAATGTCTAAAATTATTCAAATTTTTAAAATTCCCGAACTTAGGAAAAAGATAGTTTTTGTTTTAGCCATGCTTGTTGTTTTTCGGGCGGCCGCAGTTATTCCTATGCCGGGAGTTAATGCTGAGCGTTTAGAAGCTTTTTTTCAATCCAACCAGCTTCTCGGCTTGGTTAGTGTTTTTACCGGAGGAACCTTGCAAAATTTTTCAGTTGTCTTGTTGGGTCTAGGTCCCTACATTACAGCTGTTATTATAATGCAATTATTAACGATGATTTTTCCTCGTCTCAGAGAAATGTGGATGGAGTCAGGTTCTGAAGGGCAGGCTAAGTTTAATCAATACGGGCGCATTCTCACCATTCCTATGGCTGCTGTTCAGTCTTTTGCCATGATTACCCTTTTGCGCAACCAAGGAATAGTTGGCAGTTTGAGCTTATTAGAGTTAGTAACCACAATCTGTACCGTTACTGCTGGAGCAGTATTTCTTATGTGGATAGGTGAATTAATATCAGAGAGAGGTATAGGCAACGGAATTTCGCTTCTTATCTTTGCCGGTATTATTGCCAGCATTCCTCCTACCGTTGGTCAATCTATTATTGCCTTTACTCAATCTCAACTAGTAACTTACGTAGCTTTTATCGCCGTGTCTTTGGTGGTGATTGTGGGTGTTGTTGTGATATCAGAAGGACAACGCAATGTTCCTGTTTCTTTTGCCAGGCAAGTTAGAGGAAGAAGAATATTCGGTGGCTTTTCCTCTCATATCCCGCTAAGAATTAACCAAGCTGGTGTTATGCCTATTATCTTCGCTCTCTCAATTTTATTGTTTCCAGGCATGGTAGCTCAATTTCTAGCTAATGTTGATATTGCTTGGGTTTCTAGTATGGCCAATTCTGTAAATAATTTTCTTCAAAATGGCTGGGTTTATGGTATTCTTTACTTTATTATGGTTGGTCTCTTTACCTACTTTTATACAGCTGTTACTTTTGATCCAAAAGTAATTTCTGAAAATCTACAAAAACAAGGAGGTTTTGTTCCGGGTATCAGACCCGGTTCTCCGACGTCTGATTTTTTAACACACTTGGTAAATAGAATTACCTTTGTGGGAGCTATCTTTTTAGGAGTGATAGCGGTCTTACCTCTTGTTATTCAAGGAATTTTAGGAATACAGACGCTAACCATCGGTGGTACAGCGCTATTAATTGTTGTTTCGGTTGCTATTGAAACAATGAGGCAAATAGAAGCACAAATGACAATGAGAGATTACGAAGGATTTTAAGTATTTCTCTACGAGCATGGCGAGTAGTTAGAAATACTTAACCCCGTCGGATGACGGGGTCTTTTGTTAGGTAAGTAGAATTATTTTCACTTAACCCCGTCGGATGACGGGGTCTTTTGTTAGGTAAGTAGAATTATTTTCAC
>CAZRHU010000001.1:0-34261 GCA_964600085.1 uncultured Candidatus Saccharibacteria bacterium | reverse complement strand
TTAACCCCGTCGGATGACGGGGTCTTTTGTTAGGTAAGTAGAATTATCTTTACTATTCAAGAAACGGCTCAACGCGTTGAGCCGTTTATCTTTTAAGGTTATAATGAAAATATGAAATCAAGAACAATTGTTTTCTTAGGGAAGAGTGGCTCGGGGAAAGATACCCAGGCCGAGATTTTGGCAAAAAAAATTGAATTAGTACTTTATATAAGCACCGGAGATCTTTTTAGAGAGATGCAAAACAAAGATACGCTTATAGCAAAAAAAACCGAAGAAGTTTTAAGTAAAGGAGGTTTAATTCCCGCCTGGCTTGCTTCTTTTATGTGGCAGAAAGAGCTTTCTGAAAAACTAAAATACGGCCAGAATATTATTTTTCCGTCAAGTCCGCGCCGATTGCCAGAAGCCAAAGAACTAGACGAAGTTTTAGAGTGGTTAGAGAGGGGTTTATCAGAAGCTGTTTTAGTAGATATCCCAGACGAAGAAGTTATGACTCGTCTCTTAAAGCGAAGTCGTTTTGACGACACAGAGGAAAATATAAAAGAAAGAATAGCTTGGTTTAAATCGGAAGTAGAGCCAACAATTGAATATTACGAACAACAAGGTCGTTTACATAGAGTTAACGGCGTCGGTGCCGTAGGGGAAATATCTAAGAGAATAAATAAAATTTTAGAGATAGATGATTAAACTAAAAACATCAGAGCAAATAGAGACTATGCGCGAGGGAGGTAAGATCCTCGCGTCTGTTTTGGCTGAGCTTAAAAATTTAGCAACCTCCGGTGTTGCCTTAGAAGAGATTAATGTTCGGGGAGATAGATTGATTAGAGAAGCCGGAGCAGAGCCTTCTTTTAAAAATTATAGACCAACGAGATCGTCTAAACCTTATCCAGCAAGTATTTGCTTATCTTTAAACGACGAGGTTGTTCATGGTCTTGCTAAGGGGAGAATTTTAAAGAGTGGTGATTTATTAAAAATTGATGCGGGAGTTTTTTACGATGGTTTTCATACCGACTCGGCTATAACTATTCCTATTGGAAAGGTGAGCAAAAGAACTTATGAACTAATAAACATTGCGGAGGAGTCTTTAGAGAGGGCTATAGCTATGGTTATGCCGGGAGTGATGCTTGGTGACATAGGTTATGAAACACAAAAATTTGTGAGAGAACACAAATTTTCTATTCTAAAAGAATTGGTTGGTCATGGGGTCGGCAGAGAGTTACAAGAAGAGCCGATGGTTCCTAATTTTGGAGAAAGAGGAACAGGAGAAGTTTTAAAAGAGGGAATGGTTATTGCTATTGAGCCAATGGTGGCTATTGGTGAGTCGGAAATAACTTTAGACAAAGACAACTTTACTTATAAGATGAGAGATGGTTCTTTAGCAGCTCACTTTGAACATACGGTGGCTGTAACTAAAAATGGATCGCAAGTATTAACAAAATTATGAATTATCTAGGTATTGATTTTGGAACGAAAAAAATCGGGTTAGCTAAAGCCGACGAAGAAACAAAAATAGCCACTCCTCTAAAAACCATTCCTAATAATGATTCTTGTTTAAGTTCTATAGAAGACATAATCAAAGAAGAAGACATTAAAGTTGTTGTTTTGGGGGTGCCGATTAGTTTTGATGGAGAAGAGAGAGAGATGGCTAAAAAGACGAGGCGTTTTGGTGAAGAGTTAAAAAAAATTGTTTTTAATCTTAAATTCCAAAATGAGGTTTTAACGACTAAGCAAGCTCAAAGATATGAGGTGAGTGATAAAGATTCTTCTGCCGCAGCTTTAATTTTACAAGGTTTTTTGGATAGATCTTAAGTGTTATAATAAAAACACGTCTCAATATTGTGCAGGTAAAATATTTGTTTGCAATATCGAGGATTTACGACTTAAAAATATAATTAAAAATTTTAATTATGTCGGAAAAACATTACCACCTATCACTAATAATTCCTTGCTATAACGAAGAAGATCGTATAGAAAAAACCCTTGATAGGGTTTTTGAATACTTGAAAGATCAAGATTATTCCTGGGAAGTTTTAACTGTTATTGATGGAGCAAAAGATAGAACATTTCAGGTTATCAAGGGTCTTGAAGAGAAGTTTGAGGGCAAGTTAAGGGTAATAAATAATTCTGAAAACCACGGTAAGGGCTATGTAGTAAGGCAGGGAGTGTTGGAGGCGAGGGGGAAGTATCGCGTCTTTACGGACGCCGATAACTCAACAGATATTAGATACTTAAAACCTCTCCTCGAGAAGTTTGACGAGGGGTTTGATGTTGTTATAAGTACTCGCGATTCTAAAGATGCCGAGGGCGCTGGTCAAGAAGTTTCCCAACCCTTCTTAAAGAGACTTCTTGGTAGTATGGGTAACCTCTTTATTCAAATTGTTGCAGTCAGAGGTATCTGGGACACTCAAAACGGATTTAAAGGTTTCAATAAAGAAGCAGCTGAAGATATTTTTTCCCGAGCTACTATAGATAGGTGGGGTTTTGATATAGAAGTATTAGCTTTAGCCAGAAAGCTCAAGTATAAGATAGGTATTATTCCAATAATGTGGCGGAACGATCCGAAGAGTCATGTAAAATTATCAAGCTATATAGAGGTTTTATGGGAGACAGTTAAAATAAGATGGAACTTAATAACTGGGAGGTATAATCAAAAGTAAAATGGAAAACAAGAATAGTGAAGTTTCTGAAATTCGTCAGGATCCGGTCAGTAAGGACTGGGTTGTTATTGCTACCGGTCGAGCTAAGAGACCTCACGACTTTAAAAGAGAAGAGGGGGTGTCGGGAGAAACCGATATAGAAAATTGTCCTTTTGAAAACCCGGCCTCTACTGGCCATAAAATAATTTCTGAAGACGATTGGGTAACCGTAATAGAAAATAAATATCCCGTCGTTAGAGGAGTTGAGTGCGGAAACGTTATTGAAAAAGGTCCTTACGAAGTCCAGTCGGGATCAGGTTACCACGAGATTGTAATCTCTAAAGACCACAATCGTTCTTTAGCTCAGATGACCCAAGAAGAAGCAGAAAAGGTCGTAAAGACCTATCAAGAGAGGTATAGAGACCTAAGAGATAATCAGTGTTCAGAGTATGTTTTAATATTTCATAATCACGGCAAAAAAGCAGGAGCTTCAATATTCCATCCTCACTCTCAAATAATGGCTATCCCTATAATACCTGCTGATGTTAGGCGTTCTCTTAATGGCTCAAAAGAGTACTTTGAAAAGAATAAAAAGTGTGTCCACTGCGACATGGTAGAGTGGGAGAGGTCAGAGGGAAAGAGAATTATTTTTGAAAATGAAACCATGCTGGTGGTTTCTCCTTATGTTCCTCGGACTGCTTTTGAGACTCGTATTTACCCTAAAGAGCACGAGTCTTATTTTGAAAATATAGATGAGAGGCACGTTGAAGATTTGGCGGAAGCTTTAAGGGTTGCTCTGGGAAAAATTTTTATTGGTCTCAATAATCCTTCATATAATTTTTATATTCACACTTCACCGTCCGAACAGGGAGAGGGTAGCGGCAGGTATGATTACTATCACTGGCATCTAGAGATACTGCCCAAGACGTCTATTTGGGCTGGTTTTGAACTGGGGACTGGCGTAGAGATATCGGCTATGGACCCAGATGAAACTGCTAGTTACTTAAGAGAACAAGATATCTCTAACGTAAAGTAAAATGATAGAGACCATATTAGAACAAATTGCTCACTGGACTATAGTTCTTATAGAATCAACGGGTGAGATTGGTATTTTTTTACTAATGCTCTTAGAGAGTGCTAACATCCCCATTCCTTCAGAAGTAACAATGCCTTTTGCTGGTTTCTTAGCGTCGTCGGGTAAATTTTCTTTCTGGATAGTTGTGCTGGTCGGGGCTCTCGGTAATTTGGTTGGATCATTGATTTCTTACTGGATAGGGCTCAAAGGAGGTCGTCCATTTTTAGAAAGACACGGTAAATATTTTTTTGTAAATATTAAAGATTTAGAAAAAGGAGACAGGGCATTCAAAAACCACGGGTTAAAAATTGCCTTTTGGTCTAGATTGTTACCGGTTGTAAGAACTTTTATTTCTCTTCCCGCCGGCATTAATAGAGCTTCTTTAAAAGGGTTTGCCCTATATACATTTCTCGGTTCTTTTATTTGGTCTGCTCTCCTCGCTTATGTTGGCTTTTGGGCTGGTGAAAATTGGCAATTTCTTCACCCAATTTTTGAAAAATTATCTTTCTTAATTTTAAGCTTATTAGTTTTAGTGGTGGTTATTTATACTTGGCGACATTTAAAAAATGGAAAAGATAGTTATAGCAAATTGGAAGAATAATATAAAAACCCCAGAAGAGGCAGAGCGTCTGGTGAAAAACGTTATCATACCGGATGGCGTTGATGTTGTTTTTCTTCCCCCTGTTAATTTATTGAAAGATTTAATTCGCAAGTATCCTAACAAGAAGTGGGGAACCCAAGATTTCTATGAAGAAATAGACGCGGAGTATGTTTTGGTGGGTCACTCAACCAAGAGAGCTCGGGGCGATACCGACGAAGTGGTGAACGAAAAAGTTTTAAACGCAGTAAAAAAAGGATCCAGAGTTATACTAGCGGTTGGAGAGCCAGAGAGAGAAAGGGAGGGGGTGGCTATATCTTCTTTAAAAGAGAGCGTGAAAAATATTCCGGCAGACAAATTAGAAGATTTAATAATTGCTTATGAGCCGATCTGGGCTATAAGCATCAATCAAGGCGCTGAACCGGACGATCCAAGACACGCTAACAAGGTTATAGGCGAGTTCAAAAGAATAATTAATACCAATTATATTTACGGGGGGTCTGTTGATAGCTCAAATATTACCAATTTTATTTCTCAACCAAATATTGAGGGGGTTCTTGTAGGAGCTGCTTCTATAGACGATGAGGAGTTTTCAAAAATATTAAGCTTATGTTAAAAATCTTAAAATCTTTGGATAGCTTAAAAGGTAAGACAGCGTTGGTCAGATGCGGTTTTGATGTTGACGAGTTACCTCATTGGCGTGTTGATAGAGCCATTCCTTTCATAGAAGAACTTAATAAAAAAGAGATTAAAACCATTCTCTTAGCTCATAGAGGCCGTCCAGACGGGAAGGTTGTATCAGGACTTTCATTAGAACCGGTTTTCAATTACTTAAAATCTTATTTTGGTAATAAGGTGGGTTTTAAAAAAGGAGATGCTGAAATTTTACTTCTTGAAAATTTAAGATTTAATTCAGGAGAAAGAAACAACTCTCCCGAATTCGCAAAAAAATTAGCTGATCTTGGTGATGTTTATATAAATAATGATTTTTCTACTAGTCATAGAAAGCATGCTTCTATTAATGAGATAACAAAGACACTCCCTTCTTTTGCCGGACCTTTAATTCAAGAAGAAATTAAAGAATTGTCTTTTATAAAAGATTTAAAAGGTCCGGAACTAGTTTTAATCTTGGGCGGGGCTAAGCCAAAAACTAAACTAAAAATAATAGATAATTTTACCAGTCAGAACAATCAAATTCTTTTAGGGGGCGTACTGGCTACTACATTTTTAAAGAAAAAAGGCGTTGAAGTAGGGGCGTCTGTTACGGGGGATACGGGCGATATAAGAGAAGAGGTGCGCCAAAACGAAAATATACTCTTACCCTCGGAAATTATCGTTTCAGAATCATTAGAAAAAGCGATGAATGTTAAAGTTAAATCTCCAGAAGAAGTTACAAAAAAAGAAGCCATTGTTGATTTAAGTGATAAAGCTTTAAAGCTTTATATTCAAAAACTAATGAAAGCAAAATTTATTTTATGGAATGGTCCTTTAGGCTTGGTGGAGATTGATGAGTTTAGAGAGGGAAGTCGGTTACTCGGCAGAGCTCTAGAATCCATAGATGCCAAAAAGATTGTTGGCGGGGGAGATATAGTTCAATTTCTTGAAGAAGAAAATTTGTTAAAAAATATAAATTATGTTTCTACGGGCGGAGGAGCTATGTTAGAATTTTTAGCTGGGGAAAAATTACCGGGCTTAGAAGCGTTGGGCTACTATGAATAAAAACTGGATTTTAAAAGATAAAGCGCCCCAAAAATTTGTATCGCAAAACTCCGAGTATCCGGAGTTTCTTTTACATCTTTTATGGTCACGAAACATTAAAACTAAGGAAGAAATAAAAGATTTTTTAAATCCTGATTACGAAGAAGATTTACACAACCCATTTTTGTTAAAAGATATAAAAAAAGCTAGTGATCGTATATGGAGAGCAGTTGAGAAGAGAGAGAAGATTATGATCTACGGGGACTATGATGCCGATGGTATTACTGCTAGCGCTATTCTGGCTAACTTTTTTAAGGAATTTAAAATTGACCACGGTGTTTATATGCCTGACAGATCTAAAGAGGGTCACGGATTAAATATAGAAGCTGTTGATGGTTTTATTAAAGACGGTGTAGATCTTTTAATAACTCTTGATTGTGGAATGGTGAACAAAAAAGAGATAGAAGTCGCTCAAGAGAAGGGCGTGGATGTTATAGTTGTTGATCATCACCAAGAAATAGGCGAAAAACCGGGTGCCTGCGCCATCGTAAATCCTCACCAAAAAGGCGCCACCTATCCTTTTAAGGGTCTTTGCGGGGCCGGTTTGAGCTTTAAGCTTTTTCAAGTTCTTGTTAGGGACGAGAGAGCTAAAAACAGATGGAGTAAGGATGATGAAAAGTGGATGTTAGACCTTGTTGCTATAGGAACGGTTGCCGATATGATGCCTTTAATAGATGAAAATAGAACCCTGGTTAAATATGGTCTCTTGGTGCTTGCTCAGACAAAAAGACCGGGTTTGAAAGAGCTCTTTAAGGTTGCCGGAGTAAAACCCTCCCTCAACAGGGAAGATATGAAAACCAATATTGATTCTCTTACAATCGGATTTTCTTTAGGACCAAGAATAAACGCTGCTAGTCGCATGGCTCACGCCGCTCTCGGTTATGATTTATTAATGGCGGAAAATCCTATTAAAGCGAGGTCTTTAGCTCTTGAGCTAGAGGAGAATAATCGTAAGCGTAAAAAAGAAATTGGTTATGTCTTTAAAGATGTTGTCTCGAGAATAGACAAAGAAAATCCTCCATCCTTTATAGTGGAGAGTTCTCCTAGTTGGTCAATTACAATCCTAGGTTTGATTGCCAATAGGGTAAAAGACAGATTTTTTCGTCCTATTATGTTAATAGAAGAACAAGATGATGTTGCCAAGGCTTCTTTTAGGGCTCCGAAAAGATTTGATTTAATAAAATCGCTAGATTATATTTCCGATCTACTTATCCAGTATGGGGGGCATAAAGCAGCCGCTGGAGCTTCTCTTGAAATAGAAAAAATACCCCTAATAAAAGAAAGATTAAACCAATACGCCGATAAAAATCTAACCGAAGAGATGAAGTTACCAAAAATAGAAATTGACAGTGAAATAAACTTATCTGATCTTTCTCTTCAAAACGCAGAAATAGTTGAAAAAATATCTCCTTTTGGAATGGCTAATCCGCAACCAGTCTTTATTGTTAAAAGGGCAGAGCTTGATGGGATAAAGATGTTGGGTAAAGAAGAAAAGCACGCCAAGTTATTTTTTAAAAGCGGACGAGGCGGGAGCATCCCCGCTCTTATGTTTTTTCATAACGGGGAGGTTGATAAACTAGAGACCGGTAAAAATTACGACTTGATAGGAGAGCTGAGCGTCAATGAGTGGAACGGCGCTAGAGAAGCGCAATTTAAGATAATTGATATTTTATCTAATTTTCCTAAAAAAGAGTAACCAAATAAACGGCTCACCCGGGTGAGCCGTTTATTTCTTAGGGTTTAAGCTATCTTACAAAATTAATAAGACGTCCGATGTCTTATTATAGACGGTGCCTTTTATGTTATCTTTATCTTGTTTATAATTAAATATAAAAGAAAATTTTATATGGATAAAATAATTGTTTATACTGATGGGGGATCGCGGGGTAACCCAGGACCGGCTGCCGTTGGGGTGGTTATCCAAGACTCTAGTGGCAAGACGATAAACGAGTATGGTCAGAATCTAGACAAAGATCTTACCAACAACGAAGCCGAGTATGAGGCGGTGATTTTTGCTCTTAAAAAGATAAAGCATCTTTTTGGCAAAGAAAAAACAAAAAATATATCAGTCCAATTTATGGTTGATAGCGAACTTATTGCTTCCCAATTGAGTGGTAGGTTTAAGATAGGAGAAGAACATCTTCAACTCCTTTATATGCAAGTTCATAATTTAAGGTTTGATTATAAAGATGTTTCTTTTAAAGCTATCCCTCGAGAGAAGAATCAAAGAGCTGATTGGCTCTTAAATCGCGCCCTAGACGAAGACAAAGAAAGATTGTTTTAACCTTCTTAGCAATAGAATTAACAAGAGAGGTTGACGCGGGGGTGTTTTTGCGTTATCATTACACTGCTGAGACGAGTGAATAGTTACCCCTCACATGCATACATATGGGGGGAGGAAAGTCCGAACACTCGCTCTGTTATTTACAGGGAAGGGTAGCGGATAACGTCCGCCGGGGGAAACCCTAGAGGTGCGAACAGAGACGTCTAAGAATGAGAGTTCTTGGAAAGCTAAACCCAAGAGTATGATATTATCATAATCTGCTTAGTCTGGCGTGGGGTTGAAGAGCGCCAGGGTGAAACGTTCCCATAAGGGTTCTTAATGTGGTAACACATTAAAGTTCTAAAACCTTACCCGAGTGCAAGACCGCGCCCCTCACATGCGTGTGAGGGGAGAGTCGCTAGACCCTAAGAGTAATCTAAGGGCCAGATAGATGACTATTCTAGACAGAATTCGGCTTACAGCTCGTCTTAGCAATAAAAACCTCTTCCTTGTGGAAGAGGTTTTTGTTTTTTATTTAGGGAGTTGCTATTATTAGGCATACAAATGGTGCGCCTTCGCTAAAGCTTTGGCAACGCGAATGTGTTTATGTGAATAATAGGTATGTCGACTAAAAAAGACCCTTTAACAGATGCTATTTTTAGCGCCCTAGAAAGAGGCGAAGGTGTTTTTGTTAACAAAAAAGAAGAAGATGATTTAACCAGGGCTATGTTTGCTCGCCTCGCCTCACCTTCAGCTCAAATAAATTATTCTAATGACCGAGAAACGGAAAAAAATGAAAGTGTTTTAACTAGAGAGGGAATTTTAGGAGAAATAGAAGGTTTTAATTACGCTGACTTAACAGAATTAGAGGACTCTATTGTTATAAAGCCTCTACCGGGAATAAAAAGTCTTCACAAAGAAGAAAAATTTAAAAAAGAAGAAATTAGAGTAGAAGAGGTGTCATCAGAAGATGTTGTTAGGGCCCAAGACGACTGGTTTAATGTTAAAGATAAAAACTTTGACCCAGATTTGGTAATTCAGGCCGACTTAACTCCTCAAAAGAAAGAGCTTCCAAAGATAGATTACAGAGAAAAAAAGAAAACTGGCTCCTGGGGGGGTAAAATACTTCTCTCTAGCTTAATTCTTGCGCTGGCTGGTCTCGGAGCTTACTTTGGGGGTGGTGATGTTTACTCTTTTTTTAATGGTGCTTTAAGCGGAAACTTCTTTTCTTTAGAGAGAAATAAACTTCTCGGTTCTCAATCTTTTATTCTTCTTAACGCCGAAGAAGAAGCAGTTTTTAAACCCCTCTACCTTCTTCGTCGCAACTTAGAAGACACTCAAGACAAATTGCTTTCAGATGTTGGGCAAAATATGTCTCTTCAAAAAAATGATAAGGCCGAAGCGATAGAAGACATAGAAGATATATCAAACAGCTTAGATAATTTTTTTAAAGCAAATGAGGACTTTTCCTGGTTTAATATGTTTAAATCAGAAAAAAGTTTATTTTCTGACGAAGAACTGCCTTCTCATCCCGAGGAAATAATTTTATTATCACAGATTGTAAAAAAAAAGACTCAGCTTCAAGAAAAAATTGGTTTTAGCATAGAGCCGTCAAACGAAGAAGTGGCTAATTACTTGGACTGGCTTGAATTTTGGGAAGAGTTACTAACGCAGAGTGGCGATTATCTTGTTATAAGCACCCATCCCTATCGTGAGAGTCCGGTGGGCGGGGAGCCACACTTCTATTCTCTAGTAAGAATAGAAGATGAAAAACTTAGCGTTGTTTTGTCTGGCGATGTGGAAGATTTAAACGCAGCCGTAACAACAAAGATAGTGCCACCCGAACCGATAAGGGTCTTGAAGACAAATTTTGACATCAAAGAATCGGGTTGGTTTCTAGAGACCAAAGAGGCTAGCGAGCACTTTATAGAAGCATTTACTAAAACGACAGGCCACAACATTGATGGAGTTGTCTGGTTTGACCACTCTCTCTTAGAAGAGATAGTTCAAAAACAGAGCTTCGTTTTTAATTCCCAGCAGAGTAATTGGTTAGAAGATTTCTTTGATATTCTTTCTCGTCAATCTAATAGTGGCTGGAGAAGTTTAGAGAAGAGTCTTAATTTAGGTCTGAGCGATGGTCGTCTAAAACTCTATTTTAAAAAAAGATCTCTCTCTAATTTTGTTGAAGAAAAAAACTTAGCACTAAAAACGGTTAGCGAAGATAAGGACTTTCTCTCTTTTGGTATGCGTTCTTGGGGAGGTGCTCGGATAATTGTTGAGTTGCTAGAGTACAGGCCCGATTTTTTTATTGATGGGTCTGTGGTTTCTAACGCTTATTTAAATATAAAAAATACCGAATCGGTTTCAGATTGGGTTTATTTAAAGTTCTATATTCCTCTAGATAGTATAATTTTAAACGAAGAAGGTTTTAGCAATAGAAGAACTCTTCCCGAGTTTGATTACAAGACACAAGGATTTCAAAAAGATTTAAATCTTTCTTCTATAAATTTTAGTGGTAGAAAAAACAATCCTCAATTAGATGGTTTTATAGAGGGTGGTGTTTTAGCCGTAGGGGGGTGGGTAGAGCTAGAGCCCAACAGTAGAAAGACGGTTTCTCTTCATTACCGATTACCATTCAGATTAAATTGGCAAAAGGGGAGCGACGAGTACGCTCTAAGAGTTGAAAAAGTTGGTCGTGATGACGATTTACCTTTTAGGTGGCAGACAAAAATAGAAGAAGGTTTAGGTTTGGATTGGGAAGAGCCCGTAGGTTTTTTATCTGATTCGGTAGCCGAGTATCAGGCTAATCTTTATAAAGATCTAAATTTAAGACTAGAGGTAAATTTTAAGAACGAATGATAAAAAGGATTTTTAACCACACCAGCACTAGTATAATGGCCGGCGCTTCTATCTTAGCCCTGGCCTCAATCGCCAGCCGTGGTCTAGGCTTTCTGAGAAACGCTCTCTTGGCGTCTTCTTTTGGAGCCGGTAATGTTCTCGATGCTTACTTTTTAGCTTTTCGTTTACCAGATTTAGTTTTTAACCTTCTCTTTTTTGGGGCCTTATCTGCCGGTTTTGTGCCGGTTTTTATGAAGTTAAGAGAGAAAGATGAAGAAAAAGCTTGGAGTTTAGCTAATGACATCTTTAATCTGGCTCTCTTAACTTTTTCTCTATTTGGAGTAATTTTCTTCTTTATTGCTCCGTGGGTTTTAAAGAAAATTGCTCCGGGATTTGATTCAGAAGCTATGTCTCTAGCTGTAACGATGAGTCGGATTATGTTCTTACAACCTATTTTTCTTGGTCTCTCGGGGATATTGTCGGGTGTCTTGCAGTCAGCTAGAAAATTTTTCTGTTACTCTCTTGCTCCTATATTTTATAACTTAGGTATAATATTTGGTATTTTATTTCTCTCAAACAAGATGGGACCAGAAGGACTTGCTTGGGGCGTTGTCTTGGGGGCCGTACTTCATTTTTTAGTTCAATACCCCACTACTCGCAGTTCGGGTTGGCGGTGGAAACCCGTTGTTAAACCGG
Source organism: uncultured Candidatus Saccharibacteria bacterium (assembly GCA_964600085.1). Classification (GTDB taxonomy): domain Bacteria; phylum Patescibacteriota; class Minisyncoccia; order JACQLN01; family CAZPCT01; genus CAZRHU01. The sequence continues at coordinate 22,400 of CAZRHU010000001.1, read as the reverse complement.
GGCTAAAAGCTCTTAAAAGAGTTTTAGCAGTAATGGTTCCTCGCTCTTTGGCTCTTATAGTTCAGCAGGTTAATTTAATTATTCTTATTTCTTTTGCCACGGTGCTGGGAGCTGGTAGTGTGGCCGTATTTAACTTTGCTAACGACCTCTATGGCTTTCCTTTAGGGGTGGTTGTTGTTCCTATAGGAGTAGCGGCTTTTCCCGCTTTTGTAAAAGCTCTTTCAAAAGGAAGAGATCGTTTAGGCGAAGTTTTTATAAAGACGGTAAGACAACTGCTCTTTATAATAATTCCTCTAGCCGTTTTAGCTTTTGTTCTCAGAGCTCAAGTAGTGCGTCTTACCCTCGGCTATGGTCAGTTTGGTTGGCAAGACACCATACTTACCATAAACACCCTTAGTTTTTTCTTGGTTGGTCTAATCTTTCACGCCTTATTAGGATTGGTTATGAGAGGGTTTTTTGCCGTTGAAGATACCAAGACGCCGTTGATAGTTTTAATTTTAGGAACTTTTATAACCGTAAGTCTGGCTTTGTGGTTGAGACCTATCTACGGAGTTTCTGGTCTTGCCGGGGCGATGTCTTTAGGAACAATCTTTAATTCGCTAGTTTTATTCTTCTTGTTTTCTGCCAAAATAAAATTTTTTCGAATCAAAGAAGTAATAAAAAACTCTTTCCTCTTTTTATTTTTGGCGTTAGTTGGCGGTGTGGCCGCCAGAGGCGTTTTATTCTGGGCAGCCGATACGATAATTACTACTAATAAAGTGTGGGGGTTGCTGGTTCAGGCAACTTTAGCAACAATTGTTGGTTTTAGTGTCTATTTGTTTTTGAGTTGGCTCTTTAAAGTTCCAGAGGTTGAAGCTCTGAGGGTTGAAATAAGTAGAAGAATTACTCAAGAGACTGTCTTTGAAGAGAAGGTTGAAGAAGAGCTACCTAGATAACTATTAGACATCGGATGTCTAATGGTTTTAATACTAGTGAAAAGATTTGTTTGATAAAAAGGTAGCGACACGCTACAATTTTTTATTATGGATAAAAACAATATTCGTAATTTCGTCATAATCTCACACATAGACCACGGAAAATCGACGTTAGCCGACCGTTTTTTAGAGTTGACGCACACGATTGAAGACAGGAAGATGAAGGATCAGCTTCTTGATTCTATGGATCTAGAACGTGAGAGAGGTATAACTATAAAAATGGCTCCAGTTCAGATGAAGTGGAGTGATTACACCTTAAATCTGATTGACACTCCGGGTCACGTTGATTTTTCCTATGAAGTCTCCCGTGCTCTAGCTGCGGTGGAGGGGGCTGTTTTACTTGTGGATGGAACCAAGGGTGTTCAAGCGCAAACACTGGCTCATCTAAGCGAGGCTCAAAAACAAAACATTGTTATTATTCCCGTCATCAATAAAATTGATTTACCAGCTACTCAAGTAGAGGGAGTAGAAGAAGAGATTCGGGCTCTCTTGCCAGAAGTAAAAGAGATACTAAAAATATCAGCGAAGAAGGGCGATGGTGTAAAAGAGTTATTAGAAAGAGTTATCAAGAAAGTTCCGGCTCCCGACAAAGGAAAAGAAATATACGGCCGAGCCCTTGTTTTTGATTCTCAGTACGATTCTTATAAAGGAGTCCTGGCCTATATTCGTGTGGTTGATGGAAAGTTCAAGAGAGGTGACAAGATAAAGTTTTTGGCTCAGGATAAAACAAGCGAGATTGTTGAAGTTGGATTTTTTAAACCTCAATTAAAGACCTGCGACGAGATAGAAGAGGGGGCGATTGGTTATGTGGCAACCGGTATAAAAGAGCCGGAAGTTGTTCGGGTCGGGGATACTTTGGTCGCTACGGCTTTAAACAGTAAATCACTCCTCCGCGGAACGGGCAGGCAGATAACAAATTACAAGTCTTTGTCCGGATATAAAGAGCCAAAGCCGGTTGTTTTTGCGAGCATCTTTCCCGCTGAGGGCGTTGAGATAGATGAGTTGAAAGATGCTTTCTCCAGGTTAAAATTAACAGATTCAGCTCTCAGTTATGAATTAGAATCCTCAGACGTTTTAGGACAAGGGTTTAGGTGTGGTTTTTTAGGATCTCTTCATTTAGAGATTATATTAGAACGTCTTCGTAGAGAATTTAATTTAAGATTTATTGCCACCACACCTTCGGTAGAATACCAAATAAAAAACCACAAAGACGAAACACTACACATTTATAACCCTTCAGAATTTCCGGAGAGTAACTTAATTAAAGAAATAAGTGAACCGTGGATAGGATTAACCTTATTTTTACCAAAAGAATATTTAGGAGGAACTATGGATCTTTTGCAAAAGCACAGATCTATTTATAAAGAAATAAAATATCTTACCACAGAGCGAGTTGAGATTATTTACGAAATGCCGTTAGCTGAAATCATTTCTGATTTTTACGACAAACTTAAGAGTATTTCATCTGGTTTTGCTTCTATGTCTTATGATTATATCGGTCATAGACCGGGAGATTTGGTAAAAATAAATATCTTAGTAGCTGGAGAAGAGGTGGAAGCTTTAGCTAAAATTGTTCCAAGAGAACGGGCTTATAACGAAGGGAGAAAGATAGTGAAAAAGCTAAAAGACTACTTGCCCCGAGAGTTGTTTACTGTCTCTATCCAAGCCGCTATCGGTGGTAAGATTATTGCCAGAGAAACATTATCTGCCTTAAAAAAAGATGTGACTAGCCATTTGTACGGAGGAGATATTACTCGTAAAATGAAACTTAGAGAAAAACAGAAGAAAGGAAAAAAGAAGATGAAAAAATCGGGCAGGGTTAACATACCCGACCATGTGTTTCAGAAATTGTTGAAGGATTAATAGAATAAGCGTGTTACCCCGAGATATTGACAAAAATACTAATATGTGTATAATATAGAATATCGCCTAAGAGTGGCGGTCCTTAAACTCCGGGATGAGGAGTGATATTCTAATCGGGCACAGAGCCTGAAAGGAGACAAGATGGATCCCTTAAAAGAATTAGAGGGATTGGATGCGGGTCGTCAACTGGCTTTGGTAAAGAAGCTTGGTGGACGAGAGGCTGTGAACGCAATTCTGCGAGGCGAAAAGACTGTAACGGTCGAGGACGCCATTCGGTTGTTCTTTGACAAGCATGGTCGCCGGATCCCCGAAGGTTTGCAGGCCAGTGTCTGCGATGCCAATCGGGATTTCCGACTGGATCGGCCAAAGCTGGATGAGGAAGTAGACTTTGCCAATCGCATTTTGCGGTTGCACAGGTGTCTGAGTATTGATACCGAAGTTACGGCCGAACAGCTCAAAGCAGAAACCGAACGCTTATTGGCAATCATCAGGGAGAACTCCCAGATCGCCAATATTGCCAACGGTGTTTGCCTACCGGTGGTTCTGCCCAAGCTCGTCACCGACGATCTAGGCGTTGAACTGGAGCTGTATCTGGCCGGCGTCAACAACAGCTACGCCAAAACTTTCGGTGATCGGAAATTCTACAATCACCATAAAGGCACCCTGGCGAATGAAGTTAGTGTTGTTGATGGAAGCCGGCATGACCAGCTCATTGAGCGGATGAAGCAGGGACCGGTCATCGGAGTTCACTTTCCGAACCCTCTGCAAGGATTTTCCATTCACGCTGACAGAGAACAGATGTCAACACTACCGGAAGGATTTATCCTTTCTGGCATGGATACTCCTATTGCTATGGTGATGTATCCTGACATTCTGGCTTGTGACTGGAATACCCCGGGTCTGGACATGGCCGCTTTACAGTGGCAGTCTGCCTACTGCTCGCTCCGCTTCCAGGCCTACGACGTCAGGCTCGACTTCGTCCTCACGGCCTACCTGGCCGCTGCCGGCGACCTCTGTTCTGGCGGTCTCTTGTTCCTCGGGTAGTGCCGGGATTTGGTCTTTGGCTTCTTGGATCTTGGATCAGGAATTTTGGTTCTTGGTTCTCGGCCGAATTTTTCAAAACACGAGGTGTAACAAATGTTGCACCTCGTTTTTCTTTTCTAAATATGATAAAATAGAAATGGGAGTAGGCTAATACAACCGGTCTTACGGTCTGCCTGCCGGCAGACAGGGATAGCGGTTCGCCGAAACCCTAAATTTCTATCAACGCGTCAGAGTTTTGCGGTTCAAATGGGATCGCAAGAGAGCACACGAGAATTTAGGCACTACTTGTCTTTTTCTCTGGTTCAACTATAAGGAGCCGAATAAAATACAGGGGGAATATTACTTTTTAAGCTATTTCCCCAGTGGATATAGATGGAAAAAGACAAAATTCTGGCAGTCTGCCGACTACTCGCTCAACTTCAAAGCCAACGACGACAAGCTCGACTTCGACAACACGGACAACCTGGCCAATGCCAACGACAACTATTCTGGCGGTCTCTTGTTCCTCGGGTTGTGTCTAAATCAATAAGGACCTCATTTGAAGAGGTCTTTATTCCTTATTTAACTAAGAGATCTCTGCCAGCCTCCAAGCATTTTGCCGATTTCTTGTATTCTTTTTTGCAGTTCAAAATACTTTTTGTTGTCAATGATATCTAAATCTTTTAACAGGCGGATAAATATTTTTAGAGCGTCAAATTTAATGTTGGCTTTTTTAATCAATTCCAGCTTTTCCTCTCTGTAAGCGCAACTGGCTTCCAGTAAAAGTTCAAGCGTGGCAATGATATACATCTCGCATTTGGCGGTTAAGAATCTATCTAACACCTTGCGAAAAGTGAGCAGTAATTATACTCAACCGGTTTATGTCTTAAAATGCGACATTAAAAAATTCTTTCACAGTGTTTCTCATCAGAAACTTTTTGAGATAATAAAAAACAGGGTCAAAGACCCTAAGTTCTTGTGGCTAGTTTGGCAAATTATATCAAGCTTTTCCACGCCCGTGGATAATTTTCCGCAGAGAGAGAGTTAAAGGAAAGTTTTTCAGAAAAGAAAGGATTGTCCATAGGCAATTTAACTTCGCAGATATTCGCTAACATATTTTTGGATAAATTTGACTGGTTCGTCAAAAAGCAATTAAGAATAAAAAATTATTTTAGATACACTGACGATTTTTCGATTGTTGATCAAGACCCGGAACATCTTGAAGACCTTATGGTTTTGATTGAGGAGTTTTTGAAGGAAGAGCTGGATTTGAAATTGCATCCGCAAAAAGTTGAAGTCAGAAAATTCAGTCAGGGCGTTGATTTTCTTGGTTATATTATCTTGCCTTATCATATAACACTTAGAACAAAAACTAAAAAACGAATGTTTAGGAAAATCAAAGAGAATAGATTAAAATTAAATTGTGGTTTAATATCAAAAGAATCTTTTAGTCAGTCACTCCAATCTTATTATGGAATTCTTAAGCATTGCGATGGTAGCAAGTTAAGATGAAAAATTAATACTCAAAATTAGTAAAAGGCAGGGGCTATTAAAAACAAGATCATACCTATGCCGGCTAAGATAACCATAAAAAGCCAGAATCTTCTCAACCATTTTTGTCTAGTTTTTTTCGTTCGCATTTCTTAGTTTTTTATTTTCTAAATTTCTTACCTCTTAACATTATAACGTTATGAAAATTTTTTTTAAAGCCTTGAAGAAAAATTGGTTGACCTGGCTGGGCTTGCTTCTCTTTATTATATTTTTTTCCTCTTTGGCTTTTGGTGACTTAAAAGAGTGGCTGGTCTTAAAAGGGGAGATAAGAGAAAAAGAAATTGAGATTAAAGAAGTGAAAAAAGAAGTAGAAGATCTGTCTTTAGAGTTAAAAAGAGTTAGCAACGAGGACTACTTAGAAAAAGAAGCCAGAGCTAAGTTAAACTTGAAAAAAGAAGGGGAAGAGGTTTTTGCTGTTTTAGGTCTTGAAAACATAGAAAAAGAAGAGGATTTCAGTAACGTCTTTGAAGTATTAATTGAAGATAGTGACTATAGATGGTTGAATATAAAGAGTTGGGCTAATTATTTCTTTAGGATCCATCCTTAATAAATTTATTTTATGAAAAAATTACACATTGGAGTTTTAATGACTACTCTAGTTTTTATAATAGGCGGTCTTTTAGGTTACTCTCTGGTTAAGAGCGGTTATTTTCCCATAGCTAAAGTTAATGGAGAGTTGATAACTATGAAAAATATTAAGGACAATATAGATGTTTCTAAGCGCCTCTATGAAGCGGGGCTTATTAGTGGCGACGACGTTGATAGTCTCTTTAAAAGCGGAGAAGACACTATCTTTAAAAATGCTCTGGAAAGTCTTATTGTAAATATTGCTATTAAAACTTCAGCTTCGGCAGAAGTTAGAGAGATGGCTTTAGATAGGGTAGAGTCCTACTTAGCAGAGGTTGATGTAAATAAATTTAACTCATCTTTGAAGTCTCTCTATGGTTGGGATATTGAAAAATTTCGCCAGAGAATACTGGAACCACAAGCTTTCAATGAAGCTCTAGCCGAAGAACACGGCGATGATTACAAGGAAAAATTTATGGATATAAAAAACAGCGTCGATGTGAGTATTTGGTTTATCCCTTTTGAGTGGAGAGATGGATCTTTGATGAAAAAATAATTTTTTTAAAACCCTGAGAGCCAGAGTAGCTCAGTGGTAGAGCAGAGCTTTCGTAAAGCTAAGGTCGCGAGTTCAATTCTCGCCTCTGGCTCTTAGGGTTTTATTAATCGGGACAGAGCTTTCGTAAAGCTAAGGTCGCGAGTTCAATTCTCGCCTCTGGCTCAGAAAAATGAAATTGCTATTATCAACATACGCATTTAACAAGTCTTCTCTAAGAGAAGTGTTTTTAATAGCCAAAGAACTTGGTTTTGATGGTTTAGAGTTTGTGCCTACCCTAAAACATCTCTTTACAAGTAAAAAGAAATTAAAAAAAATAATAAGAAGTGAGAAATTCTCTATTTTGAGTGTTCATCAGCCCGTTTGGCACTGGCCGAGACCAACTATGGGAATGATAGAGAGTTTAATTATTTTTGCGAAAGATATTGGGGCAAGAAACGTGGTTCTCCATCTATCTCTTCTGCGTTTTTACAGAGAATCAGATATCTTTCCTTTTATTCTATTTCTTCAAGAAAAGTATAATATAAAGGTGTCTCTAGAAAACAGTCAGCCCGAAGGGCTGGATCGGGCTCCAGAATGGGGTTGGCAAAGCGATGAAATATCAAAATTAGTTAAAAAGTGGAGTGTAAATATAACTCTTGATGCTCCTCGTCTAGCTGTCTGGTCTGGGGGTGTTGAAAATTTTTATAAAAAGAATAAAGACAAGATTCCTTCAATTCACATACACGGCACTAAAAATAAAAATACTCACTATCCGATTAGTAACAGTGAAATAAGTATGATTCCGTTGCTAAAAACTCTGAAAAACAAAGGTTATAACGGTATATTAACGATGGAAGTTTTTCCCAGAAAAAGCGCAAAAAACATCTCAATAAATAATATTAAAAAGGTGATAAAAAAAGATGTAGAACTTATTAAATCCGTGTTATAATGTCGATTAATTACTTTATAAGTACCAATACTTAGATGCTTTACTAATACGAATACACGCTACTCGTTTAACTCTTTATTGTTAGTTAATTTTAATGATACGAATATACAAATAAAATATGAGAGATATTAAAGAAAAAATAGATGATTTAAAGGCTAAAATCCTCCGCTTGGCGGAGGACCATCTTTGAGCTCTCTAAAAAGAAAAAAAAGATAAAAGAAATTGAAAAAGAAATGGAGAATCCTGATTTTTGGGACAATCGGGAAAAGGCAACAGATCAAAGCCGAGAACTTTCAGAGTTAAAAGAATTAGTTAAAGAGTGGGAAGAGAAGATAAAAGAAATTGAAAATCTTGAGGATTTGCTAGAATTAGCTCAAAAAGATAAAGAAATATCGGAAGAGGTGGAAGATAAATTAAAAAAAATAGAGAGAGATATAGAAAAAGAGGAGAAGCTTCTTTTTCTGTCTGGAAAGCACGATGAAAATAACGCTATTTTAACCGTTCAAGCCGGAGCCGGAGGAACCGAGAGTCAGGATTGGGTAGAGATGCTTTTAAGAATGTATCTTCGCTGGGCAGAAAAAAAGGGTTTTCAAGCAAAAGTTCTTTCTATTACTTCTGGACAAGAGGCCGGTCTAAAAAATGTTACTCTGAAAATTGAGGGGCGTTATACTTTCGGTCTTTTAAGCAAAGAGAATGGGGTTCATAGATTAGTTAGGGTCTCGCCTTTTTCTTCTCAAGGTCTTAGGCATACCTCTTTTGCTTACGTAGAGGTTTTACCCGAGATAAAAGATCTTGGTCAAGTTGAGATAAACCCCTCCGATCTAAGGATAGACACTTATAGAGCTTCTGGTCCGGGTGGTCAGTACGTGAATAAAACAGAATCAGCTGTTAGAATAACTCATATACCCACCAATCTTGTAGTTACTTCACAATCAGAAAGATCGCAGGGAGCTAATAAAGAACAAGCTTTGAAGCTTTTAGCTTCTCGCTTACAGCAGTTACTAGAGAAACAACACAAAGAAAAGATAGATGAATTAAGAGGAGAGAGTGTCTCTATAGAGTGGGGAAGCCAAATTCGTTCTTATGTCCTACACCCCTATAAAATGGTTAAAGATCACAGGACTAACTACGAAACCTCACAAGCAGAAGATGTTTTAGATGGTGATTTAGACGAATTCATAGAAGCGAGCTTAGCTCTAAAATAATCCTAATTAATCCGAATTAATCCTAATGCCCTAAATAAGAAAAAATTTGGTTGAAAAAGATCTTTCTTATAAAATAGTTGGCATTCTTTATAATATCCACAAAGAACTTGGAAGATACTGCAAGGAACGTCAATATGGTGATAAGTTTGAAGTTTTATTAAAAGAACAAAATATGTCTTATAGGAGAGAAGTTCCTATCAGCGTTGTCGGGAGAAAATCAAACTTTGCTGATTTCTGTATTGCTGATAGAATTTTAGTAGAGTTTAAAGCTAAGCAAATTATTACAAGAGAGGATTATTTTCAAATGCAAAGATACTTAGTATTGCATAATAAAGAACTTGGAATTTTGGTTAACTTTCGCCAGAGAATACTAAGACCAAAAAGAGTTCTAAATAGCCAATTCACTAATTAGGATTATTAGGATGAATTAGGGGGTTGGGATTATATTAAATGATTCACTTTAAAAACATATCTAAAATTTATCCGCCACACGTTGTGGCTTTGGACAATGTAAATTTAATTATTGAGCCGAATGAATTTATATCTCTTGTTGGTTCTTCCGGGGCCGGAAAGTCAACCTTAATCAAATTATTAACCGGAGAAGAAGAGCCGACGATGGGGGAGGTTATAGTGGGAGATGTATCTGTTAATTCGCTCAGTAAAGAAGAGCTACCCTACTTAAGACGAAAGATAGGAACTGTTTTTCAGGACTATAAATTAGTGGCTTCTAAAACTGTTTATGAAAATATTGCTTTTGCCCTGGAGGTGGCTGGAAGAGACCAAGAAGAGATAGAAGAAGATGTTCCAGAGGTGTTAGAGCTGGTAGGAATTGCTAATAAAGCCAACTATTTTCCTCACCAGCTTTCCGGTGGTGAGAAGCAGAGAGTTGCCATAGGGCGAGCCCTCGTTCATCGTCCGGATGTTTTGGTCGCAGACGAGCCGACGGGTAATTTAGACCCTATAAATACTTGGGAGGTTGTTAACTTGTTACTTAAAGTAAACGAGATAGGCACTACAGTTATTTTAGCTAGTCACGATAACGAAATTATTAACGCACTAGAGAGGAGGGTGGTAGTTTTAGAAAAAGGGAGAGTGGTAAAGGACGACCCCAAAGGAAAATATCTGATATAATTATTAACTTTATATTCTATACTTGATACTTAATACTTGATACTTAATACTTAATACTTGATCCATTGATTCATTGATAATTTATTGAAAATTGAAAATTGAAAATTAATTTTTACACTAGATACTTAATACTTAATACTTAATACTAACCTTATGTGGGTTTCTTTAAAAAGGGTTTTAAAATCAGGCACTTTGTCATTCTGGCGTAACCGCTGGGTTTCTTCGGCTACAATTGGAGTTATGGTCATAACCCTGGCTCTTATAACCAGCTTGATTGTGATGTCGGCTATAACCGGCGCTGTTTTAGATGACTTAGAGGAAAAAGTGGATATAACAGTTTACTTTAATTTAGACACTCCTGAAAAAGATATTCTCCAGGTAAAAGAAGAGTTGGAAGCTTTCCCCGAGGTTAAAGTTGTAGAGTACGTATCTAGAGAAGAGGCCTTAGCCAAGTTTAGCGAGACTCATCGTGAAAATCCTTTAATAACTCAATCTTTAGAAGAGCTAGGGGATAATCCTTTAGAGGCCTCTTTAAATATAAAAGCAAGAGTGATATCTGAATACGAGTCAATTGCTTCTTTTTTAGAGGGGCGAAGATTTTCAAGTATAATAGATACGGTTAATTATCGTGAAAATCAAAAGGTAATAGAGCGACTTTCTTCTATAATCAACATTGTTAGAAAAACGGGTTTTCTTTTATCTATAATACTGGCTGTTGTTGCTGTCTTAGTGGCTTTCAATACTATTCGCCTGACTATTTATTCTCTTAGAGAAGAGATAGGAGTTATGCGTCTTGTCGGGGCTTCTAACTGGTATATTCGGGGGCCTTTCGTTATAGAGGGGGTGATATACGGAGTAATTGCTTCTATAATTTCTATTATTATTTTAGCCATCGGTATAAATCTTGTTTCTGGTAAATTGGTCGGTTTTCTACCCGGCATAACTCTCTCGGGTTATTTCTTTGGTAATTTCTGGGAAATACTTCTTATTCAGACGGCTATCGGCGTAGTTTTAGGCACCATCTCCTCTCTTATTGCGGTAAGAAGATATCTTAGAATATAGAAAATTTAAGAACTGTATTGAAAATAAACGGCTCACCCGGGTGAGCCGTTTATTTCCTAGATTTTAAGCCATACAATAAACCCGGAAAGACCCCCGGGGTCGAGGAGGAGTCCGCCGTGGCGGACGACGGGAGTACCCCGGGGGTCAAGGAGGGCGACAGAGAACAGTTGGCAACTGGACTCTTTACAAACTAAATCATCTATGCTATCTAAAAGAATATAAAAGCACCTTCCAAAACTTTACACAAGGAGAAGAGATAATGAACACCTCTCAAGAAAGACTATCTCTCCGAGAGATCAGAAAGAAGTTCGGCTATGACCTCGTTGACCCTTTTCACAAAGGCCTGGCTGTAGCAGAAAAGAACGGCGAGTGGTTCCACATCAGACCTGACGGCACCCCTGCCTACAGTCAGCGGTATGACATTGTCGGCTCTTTCCAAGAAGGCCTGGCTATAGCAGAAAAGAATGGTGAGTGGTTCCACATCAGACGTGACGGCACCCCCGCCTACGAACAGCGGTATGACTACGTCGGTCTTTTCCATAAAGGCCTGGCTGTAGCAGAAAAGAACGGTAAGCAGTTCCACATCAGACCTGACGGCACTCGGGCTGAGTAGCCCTTGTTTCAATCTCCTCCACGTTCCTTCAACCTAGAGACCCCCACTCCTATCAAAAGGAGTGGGGGCTTTCTTTTTAGAGTTATTAAGAGATTATAAATAAACGGCTCAACCGGTTGAGCCGTTTATTTCCTAGCTTTTAAGCCGTTTTCTCCCCTATTGACAAGATTATTATTATAGATTATAATACTAGACAGAGTGTAGAGTTCTTTTTTATCACATTTTCTGGAGGTTATTATGAATCTCGCTCAGCATATGAGTTCCGAGGACTTCGAGAAGCTGACGAGCGACCTGGATGCCCAGCGTCGTCGGTCGCGCCACTTTCACCGGATCTCCAAGGATCCTCAGAAGCAGTCGCGTCACGCCAAGAAAGCTCTCGCCACTGAGAAAGCGCTTTGTCAGGTAATTGGTCGGCGAGGTGGACCCAAGATGTCTGATTTCAGGCGATCTCGGGTTGAGAAGCGGATCGCTTCCACAACTGCCAGACCTGCTCCGGTTCACCATGTGGATCGGAAGTCCGAAAAGCGTCTTCGCGATCAGGAGGTCAGGGAGCGGATGAAGGGGAAGAGCGCTGGTGGCGGTGATCCGAACCAGCGTTCCAATCCTGCCAAGGCCGCCAAGCGCGCCCGCAAGGTTGCTCAGAAGAAGGGCCGGAAGTAGTTTCGGCCTAAACCGGGGCTCGGCGTTGAGCCCCGGTTCCATCGCAACGGATTTAAACGGCACAGGCCAAGGAGGCCACTTATGCATCCGCCTTAGTGACCTTTGCACCTCGGTGTTCCTCAGGAATGGTTAATCTTTAATCTCGCCCAACACATCGGCCGAGGTCTAAGGGTTGAACCTATATCCTGCTTCCTAATCGAAACCCATGCAACTGCCTGAGGCGCTTCCGATGCCATTCTACTGAATTTTGCCCCCAATAGGGAGAGTCCATAGCGACTTAGCCCGAGCCCCCCTGAGATACGGGGGGTTTTTTTATTTTCTTCTTTATACTAAAAAATCCCGCTAAGCGGGATTTTTTAGAAAAGTTCAAAACTTTTTTACATATTCTGATTCTCGTCGTCTCCAGTGTTGTCACTGTCTGCGTCGTCAGAATCCATGTCTGAAGAATCTTCATCAAAGGACACGTCCTCGTCACTTGAAGTTTCTTCTGAAGAATCTTCGTCAGAGCTCATACCTTCGTCGTTTGAAGATTGGTCTTCAGAAGGCATGACGGTCTCTTCAGTATTTTCTTCTGGAGAGGTGTTTTCCTCAGGAGAAGTAGTCTCTTCTGTGTTTTGTGTGTTTTCTTCCATTTTTATTTTATTTTTATAGATCAACTTGACCGATCCCTCCTTAATATAAAAAAGAGGCTCAAGCCCATCTTGCTTATAATTTATCCTAATATACTCTAACATTAGGATCGTTGATAAATCTAACAAGCAAGTATAATATTGTCAACCCCGTTAGAGATCTGCCACGATAAGAGGTTTAACTCTTTACAAAGACGAAGTCGGCTCCGCCTATTGTTAAGTATTAGATAACCTTATGTACTTTGGACCTCTAACGGGGTTGACCTCACCTTACTTAAATCTTCAAAGGACTAAACAAGCTTCCTGATAAATTTTTTTGCTGCCGGATAGGGACTCGAACCCCAATTTCTTGGACCAGAACCAAGCGTCCTACCATTAGACGATCCGGCAATTCACAAATAAAAAGTATCACATAAGTATTTTTCTGAAAAGTAGAATTGACCCTAAATCAACCTTTTTTTATTTATTTTAAGTTGTTAAAGTTTAAATATGCTATCTCTTTCTAATCTTAAAAAAGAACTTAGAGAAAAAGCTGATCTAAAGAGGGCAGAGGGGAGTCAGCGATACTTTAAGACGGGTCTCGGTCAGTACGGCGAGGGCGATATTTTTATCGGCGTTAATTCGGCTGGTGTAAGAAGTACTGCTAAGAAGTATACGGAATTAAATTTAGCTGACACTCAAAAGCTTTTAAATTCTAAAATTCACGAAGAAAGACAGGTAGCTTTATTAATATTAATTCAGAAATTTATTAAAGGAATTGAAGAGGAGAGAAAAAAAGTATTTAATCTATATCTAAAAAATACAAGAAATATAAATAACTGGGATCTGGTTGATTTAAGCGCTCCTAAAATAGTGGGAGAGCATCTAAAAGACAAAGACAGAAAAATTCTATACAAATTAGCTAAATCAAAAGACCTCTGGGAAAAGAGGATTAGTATAATATCGACTTTCAGCTTCATAAGAGAAGATGATTTTGTCGATACTCTAAAGATTAGCGAGATTCTTTTAAACGACGACCACGACTTAATTCATAAAGCAGTTGGTTGGATGCTAAGAGAGGTGGGGAAGAGGTCTATAAAAGAAGAAGAAAAGTTTTTAAAGAAACACTACAAAAAAATGCCTCGCACTATGTTGCGGTATGCCATAGAAAAGTTCCCAGAAGAGAAGAGACAAGCTTATCTAAAGGGCGGTATTCCGGGTTGACATTAATTATAGTTTTGGTAAGCTATTAGCACTCTTACACTTTAAGTGCTAATTGGTTAAGTAACTACTCAAGCGATGAATTTCGGTAATTTTACTACAAAAGCTCAAGAAGCTTTTCAAAAAGCGCACGCTATTGCTTCTGAAAAAGGCGGGGGACACATAAGTTCTCTTCATCTTCTTTTAGCTTTGATAAATCAAGAAGACGGGGTAGCGCAGACCATCTTAGAGAAGATAGAAGTTGATAAAAAAGAGCTCTCGGAAAAAATAGAAAAAGAAATAGATAAGCTTCCTAAAATTGTGAGCGGGGGAGTAGGACAGGCCTTTTTAGGCCAAGATCTGGCTAAAGTTATAGAACAGGCCCAAAAAGAAGCTAGTGATTTTAAAGATGAGTATATATCAACCGAGCACCTCTTTTTAGGTCTAATAATTGTGCCTTCTCCAGCAAAAGAAATTCTTTCTTCTTTTGAGGTTAAAAGAGATGAGGTTTTAAAGTCTCTAAAAGACATAAGAGGAGGCGAGAGAGTAACCTCGGCTTCGCCGGAGCAGACTTATCAAGCTCTGGAAAAATACACTCGCAATCTTACCGATTTAGCCCGTCAAGAAAAACTTGACCCTGTTATTGGTCGTGATGTAGAGATAAGGCGGGTTATGCAGGTTCTTTCTCGTCGTACGAAGAATAACCCGGTTCTTATTGGTGAGGCCGGTGTGGGCAAGACGGCGATTGTGGAAGGTTTGGCTCAGCGTATAGTATCTGGCGATGTTCCGGAGAGTATAAAAGATAAAGATATAGTTGCTTTAGATATTGGTTCTCTGGTAGCGGGGACCAAGTTTAGAGGTGAGTTTGAAGAGAGAATAAAAGCAGTTCTGAAAGAAGTTTCCGATGCTAAGGGCGATATAATCTTATTTATTGATGAGCTCCATACCGTTGTTGGCGCCGGGGGAGCTGAAGGGGCGATTGATGCTTCTAATCTTTTAAAGCCGGCTTTGGCTCGAGGAGAGCTTCATGCTATAGGAGCCACGACTATAAAAGAGTATCGCCAGCACATAGAAAAAGATCAGGCCTTTGAGAGAAGGTTTCAGCCGGTTAAGGTGAAAGAACCCTCTCGTGAAAATGCTATTGCTATCTTGAGGGGTATTAAGGAGAAGTATGAGGTTCATCACGGGGTTCGCATTACTGACTCGGCTATCGTGGCTGCCGTTGAGCTTTCTCAGAGGTATATCTCTGCTAGATATCTACCAGATAAGGCCATTGATTTAATAGATGAAGCAACTTCTGCTTTAAGGATGGAAATAGATAGTATGCCCGACGAACTCGATCGTTTAACTCGAGAAATAAGACGTTCAGAAATTGAGAGAGAAGCCCTAAAAAAGGAAAAGAAAGACAAAGCGACCAAAGAAAAAATAAAAAAAATAAATAAAAAGCTGGCTGACTTAAAAGAAAAACACACGGCTTTAGAAGGTCAGTGGCGAAAAGAAAAAGATTTAATCAGCACCATTAGAGATTCTCAAAAGAAGATAGAAGAGATGAGGGGTGAGGCCGATATTGCTGAAAGAGAGGGAGAGTTGGAAAAAGTGGCTGAGATAAGATATGGAAAGATTCCAGAGCTAGAAAAAGAAATATCCAATGCTTCTAAAAAGATGGCTAATTTAGAGCGAAAACACCGTCTTCTCAGAGAAGAGGTTGGGGAAGAAGATATCGCGCAAGTTGTTTCTCGTTGGACAGGCATTCCGGTTACTCGTTTAGTGGAGGAAGAGTCAAAGAAATTAGCTCGCATGGAAGATGAATTGAAAGAAAAGGTGGTTGGCCAGGACAGGGCTGTGATAGCTGTTTCAGACGCGATTCGCAGAGCTAGAACGGGCTTAGCCGAAGAAGGGAGGCCAATAGGATCATTCTTATTTTTGGGTCCGACCGGAGTAGGTAAGACAGAGTTAGCTAGAGCTCTGGCAGAGTTTATGTTTAATGACGAGGAGGCGATGGTTAGAGTGGATATGTCGGAGTATATGGAGCGTCACGCGGTTTCGCGTTTGGTTGGTTCGCCTCCTGGATACGTTGGTCACGAAGAGGGTGGTCAGTTGGCGGAAAAGGTTCGCCAACGCCCCTACAGCGTCATTTTATTTGACGAGATAGAAAAAGCTCACCCAGAGGTCTTTAATATTCTTCTTCAAGTCTTAGACGATGGACGCTTAACCGACTCTAAAGGAAGAACAGTTGATTTTAAGAATACGATAATAATAATGACTTCTAATCTTGGTACGGAAATTATCAACGAGTATCACGGTTTAGGTTTCTCTAAAGAAGACAAAAAGGATGGCAAGATAAGAGAGGTTCAGAGCAAGATAATGGAAGTATTGAGAAAACACCTTCGTCCAGAATTTCTCAATCGTTTAGATGAAATTATCATATTTGATACTCTCTCTAAGAAAGATCTTAAGAAGATAGTAGAGATTCAACTAGACAGAGTAAAAGAGCGTCTCGCTAGACAAAAGATAAAATTAAAAACCACAGCTCGACTCTCTAAACACCTGGCTGAACGTGGTTTTGATCCTGTTTATGGAGCCAGGCCTCTAAAGAGGATTATACAGAAGTTGATCTTGAATCCTTTAGCGCAGAAGCTCTTAGGGCAAAAAAGAAGAGGTGATAAAGAGCTCAAGTTTAGAGCTGATTATGTAAATAAAGAGGTTAAGATCAGCTAGAGCCGGCTCTAGCTGATCTTTTTAACCGCACTGCTTTTTACTCTTTAAAATATAAAATCAGATAATGATTTCCACAGGTGGTTGTTTTGGTCTTTTTTTTATGATAATATTATAAACACTTGTAGAAAGTAACCAATCGTAAAGGCCTTTATATTTGGGCTTAATTATCCACAATAGAGACAGCTGTTGACACGTTTCCTGTGGTATAATAGCATTAAGTTCACTAGAGGTTTTCGACACACAATTTTATTTCCCAGACAATGAAGGTGTTAGATAAATACATAATGAAAACAGGGTCGTAACGAACGGCCGTGTTGTGCTATTTAAGGGTTTTATATCACCCTTGGTCTGTGTAGGTTTTTATACAGCTCAAGGGTGGTAGAAAAACCACCAGCTCTTTGACAACTCTGACTCTAAAATTATTTAGAAGATCAGGACTCTACCTGGAAAACGTTAGAGTTAAATAGTCGGAAAGTAACGAAAGAAATACTTATCTTGTTTGCTAAAGAAAATGACGCTAAGAGCGTCTGTTGCTCTTGAGCAACAGGACTCTCTATAAACTTAAACTAAAAAATTGACTTCGGAGTTTTTAAAGTCGGGTCGATCCCACCCGCGCTTCACTACTTACGAGTAGCGAGGAGCGAGAGGGGGGCGTCTTGACTCCATCAGAAAAGACACAATAAGACTGCTAATAAATTATTAAAGATTAATAGCGTGTGAATTGTAGGGCACCGGGGATCGTTTAGATACTTTGTGCGCTTCTCTTCACCAAAAATATAAAAAAATTAACTATGAATATTCGTTCTAAAATTGCTATAGCTGTTGTTGCTGTAGCACTTGTTGGTCTTCCATTCGCTACGCCGGATGCTTTAGCGCTAACAGAGTCGCAGATCAGTTCTATTTTGAACCTTCTGTCTTCTTTTGGTGCTGACCAATCTACCATTGACGACGTTGACTCTGCTCTTCGCGGTCAACCAACCTCTGGTGGAACTGGAACTGCAACAGAATGTAACTTTACTCGTAGCTTGACTATGGGTAGTACCGGAGCTGACGTTAAGTGTTTGCAAGAATACTTGAACTCGGCCGGTTTCACAGTTGCTTCTTCTGGAGTTGGTTCTGCGGGCAATGAGACCACTTACTTTGGTTCTTTGACCAGAGCAGCTGTGATCGATTGGCAAAACGCCTACGCAGCTGACGTCCTTACGCCCGTCGGTCTATCTGCCGGTACCGGTTACTGGGGATCTTCCTCAATAGCTCACTACAACGCTATTGCTGGTACTGTCACAGATGGCACAGGCGACACTGATGACGATACACCCACAGCTACTGGTTCAGGGCTTTCTATTTCAACAGTAAGTCAACCATCTTCTACTCTAGCTCCAGAAGGTGCAGCCAGAGTTCCATTTACCAAGTTTGCTCTTACTGCTTCTTCAGACGGAGACGTGACCGTTGACTCTGTAACGATAGAGAAAGCGGGTCTATTAAACGACTCTGTTTTTTCAGGAGTTATTATCCTTGATCAGGATGGAGATCAGATTGGTATCGCTAGAACTCTTAACTCTAACCACCGGGTAATTCTTTCAAGTGACTTTACAGTTCCGGCTGGTCAGACTAAAGTTTACACCATCGCCGGTAATATGGCTGCCAGTTTGGACAGTTATAGTGGTGAAGTTGGTGGTCTTGACGTAATTGCCATTGATGCTGGTTCTACTTCTGTTAACGGTTCTTTGCCGGTTACAGGAACCCAGCACACAATGAATAGCTCTTTGTCTATCGGCGGCTTGACTGTTGAAGCTGGTGCTTTTGATCCAGGGTCAGCCAACTCTTCATTGAATGTTGGAACTCAGGGTTATACTTTTGCTGGTCTTAAATTTACAGCTGGATCTGCTGAAGATATTGAAATTGAAGCTATTCGTTGGAATCAAGCCGGTTCTGCTTCAATTGGTGACCTTGAAAATGTTGTAATTAATATTGATGGAACCGATTACTCAACTGACGTTGATGACGATGGTGATTATTACACAGCTAGTTTAGCTAACCCTATTACGGTTTCGAAGGGTGAAGTAGTCCAGCTTTACATTAAAGGTGATGTAGAGAGTGGTTCAGCTAGGACTATTGACTTCAACATCTATAGGAAGACCGATATTGTAGTAAAGGGTAAGACCTATGGTTATAATATTACCGCTTCAGGTGGTTCTACCGGTTCGGCTTCCGAGGGTGCGCTTTCTTCAAACACCCAGCCATTCTTTAACGCTTACGCTCACACTATTTCAGATGGAACTATTAAAGTTCAAAAGGCAACTTCAGTGTCGTCACAGACTGTCGCTGAAAACCTTTCAGATCAGCCTCTTGGTGGCTTTGCCGTTGAGGTAAAGGGTGAGTCAATTAGTGTTTCGCAGATTGTCTTTGATCTTGCCACCACTCCTGCCGCTAGCGGGGTTTCTATTGATTCAGACGATGTAACAAACATTACTCTTGAAGATGAAAATGGTAATATAGTTGCTGGTCCTGTTGATGGTGTTGCCGGAGGTGATTCGGCCGTTACTTTTACTGATTCAGTAACCTTCCCAATTGGAACTACTGTTTACACCCTTAAAGGTAAACTTGGCACCGACTTCTCTGACAACGACACTATTGCAGCTTCTACTACCCCGGGTGACGACTGGACATCTGTAAAAGGTGACGTAACAGGAAACGATATCACCCCAACTCCAGCCACATCTGTAACAGGAAGTACTATGACAGTAAAGGCGGCCTCGCTTAGAGTGAGCGTGTCTCCAACTCCATCTGCTCAAGATATGGTTGCTGGAACAAGTGGCTTTCACTTTGCTGACTATGTGCTTGACGCATCGTCTTCGGGTGAAGATATCAGGGTAACCTTAATGAAGCCACAGTTGACCATTTCAACAGCCGGTACGGCTGATGATCTATCTAGCTGTCAGTTATGGGACGGTGATACCGCCGTCAACACAGGGGGCAATGTTTACGACCCAGGAAATTCTGTTTCTTCTGGTGATGATGTCGCATTTACCTTTGACTCTGGATTTACCATTGATAAAGGAACAGTTAAGACACTTGCTCTTAAGTGTAATGTTAGAGCCAACACTGACGGTACGGCTGGAACATCCACTTATGCCTGGGGTATTGAAGATGCTACCGCTAACGTTATTTCAAGCGGTATGACTTCCGGTCAATCAGTAACAGAAGATATAACAACCTCTGCCGGTCAAAATATGACTATTCAGACAGAAGGTTCTCTATCTGTTGCTCTTGACACCTCTAGCCCAGCTCTTAAGTGGGTACAGGCTGGTGCTACTGACCAAACTCTGGCTGTATTTAGAGTAACTTCAAGTTATGAAGATATCTCTCTAAGTCAGATTGGTCTTCAGATTGCCACCTCATCTACAGCTAACGACTCAATGGCCTCCAATACTCCATCTGACTTGCCTAAGGTAACTATTTGGAATGGAGCAGATCAGGTTGGTGAAGCTGTGTTTACCACTTCTGACTATGCTACGGCCACTCTTTCAGGTGTAGTTGTTCCTAAAGATCAACAGACACTACTTACTGTTAGGGGTGATATTGGAACTATGGTAGGAACTACTCTTAACTCCAAGCCAGGTCACTTAGCTCTCGTTGATTACGACGCTAGCTCTGGTGATAATGAATCGAATGTTGGTCTTGAGGGTGTTGGTCAGTCTTCGGGTGGTACTGTCTACGCTGGTGGATCTGATTCGTCATCTAATGGTGCTAGAATTGCTAAAGCCGTTCCAACCCTAGAAGTTATTCCTCTAACGTCTTCGGAGTCTAAGTTAGCTAACGGTTCGTTAAAGACGCTTTACAAGTTTAAGGTTACAGCTCCTTCGGGAACTAATGGTATTAGCTTGTACAAGTTTAGCTTTGATATAGCTACCAGCACCGGTGGTGGACAGGAATTGCCGGGCGGAGGTGTTGCTTCGGCATCAGCTTACAGAATAGACACTCTTGAGGTCTACTGTTACGATGATGATGGCTTCTCTAATGTTGCCTGTAACGCTTTTGACTCTTCTGGTCGTTTGAACCAAGGAGGATTGGCATTTACTGATTTTGATGATACTGACGATACGACTGAACAGCCAAGCGAGGTTGGTATAAGATTTAACCCAACCGACTCAACTGGTGGTTCAACCGCTGAAGCTATTGTTATTCCAGACGGTCAAACCAGATACTTCGCTCTAAAGGGAACTGTTCGTGGTAGCGCTACAACCACAACCGGTATCTCTGCTGAAGCTAAGTTGTTGGGTGATGCTACATTTACTAGCATTAACAATGCTGCTTTAATGAATTTTAGCGGTAAAGACCTAACAGCCGAAGGTGACAGTTACTCAACTGGACGTTACATCTTTGCAACTACAGCTGTTAATGTAGATGCTTGGGATGATGACGACTTTATCTGGTCTGGTAACTCTACCAATACGGCCATGTCTATTCACACCTACGACTGGTTTAACGGCTTCTTAGTACCAGGACTTCCAACTACAAATGCAGCTTCCGCTGTGTTGACACCGTAATCTTTCGGTGAGCTCAGGATTATACTGGGCATAGTTGAAGGATAATCTAACTGTTAAATCAACCCCCTGCCTGGTCAGGGGGGGTTAGAAAAACGTTTCCCTCGGTCGAACGACCGAGGGATTTGTTTTTGGATCATTATAGTGGTAATATATTATAATTCCATAATTCTATAATTATATAAATTACATGTCATGAATAAGAAGAATATACTTATTTTTGTGTCAATAATTATAATAACAGGTGCGATAATCGTGGCGAATTTATTGTTTGAAAGACCAACTGAAGTGCCTATTGATAACGAAACCACCAGAGAAACATCATCAGAACAAGTATTAGATGATGAGGAATTCTTTTCTAACAGAGGGAAAGCATCTGATATTGAAAAGAGTAGTTACACAGGCCGTCCATTAGACGAGGTTAGATTTGGAGAAAATTTCAACGCTCCTCAAGAAGCCATAGATCTTCAAAAGCAAAGACTCAAAGAACTTATAGAGTTGACGGAAAAAAATCCAGACAGTATTGATGCTTGGATTGGAATCGGATTGGTAAAAAAATTCTTTAACGATTATGAGGGCGCGAGAGACGTTTGGGAGTATACTGCCCACAAGTTTCCTTTTTATCCTATAACATTTTCCAATTTAGCTTCTTTATACGGCTACTATTTAGGTGATAAAGATAGGGCGATTATGAACTACGAGTATGCTGTAAACATATCTCCTTGGGAACCAGGTTATTACCTAGCTTTAGCCCAGTTTTACGGAGATGTTGAGCAAAACAGCGATAAAGTGGTTGAAGTTATTAAAGAAGGTATGGAGAATGCCCCTCAAGACGTTAATCTTCCTCTTTTTCTGGCTAGTTATTATAAAAGTTTAGGTGATAATGATAATGCTATAAAGTATTACGAAAAAGTTTTAGAGCTATCACCCGACTTTCCAGGAGTTCAAGATGAAATAAACGCCCTAAAATAGAGCGTTTATTTCATCAATACCAGCTACAAGTTTTAATTCTACTAAAACTTATATATCCACTCTGTCTTTTCCCTCATTTTTTTAAAAGTAAAATCACTCTTCAGGGCCTCTTCAGCGTTGTCGGCTATACTCTGAGATAACTCTTTATCACTGAGGAGTTTTTTAATCTCTCTAGCCAATCTCTTATAATTCCCGACAGGAAACTCAATCGCTCTCTTTTTT